>NZ_BAAAXZ010000102.1:0-22846 GCF_039535865.1 Streptomyces thioluteus | reverse complement strand
ACTCGGCGTCATCGGCCAGTCGGTTGAGCCAGGCGTCCTCGGCCCGTTCCTCAAGCTGCCGCAGCCGTCGGTACTCGTCGATGTCGATCAGCACGGCTTCTTCCTTGCCGCGTCGTGTGATGACAGTGGGGGTGTCCTCCCGTCGAGCGCGGTCTATGGCGTCGGCCAGGTGGCTGCGTACTTCGGCCATGGACTTGATCACCGGTTCGCTCATGTAGCAAATGTAGCAGATGTACATCTGCTGGGCCGCTTGAGCGCCAAGTGGCCCCTCCCGAGCGCCCCGGGCGCGGCGTTCACCCGTACGTGCGACGAGGTTTCGGACGTGACTCGTTCGCGGCTTGCCCGCCCTAGCCTCCGCAGGTACCGGAAGAGGTGCGGAAGGGGTGAGCAGCAGTGGCGAGTGAGACGTCCCAGCCGCCGATGGCGTGGCGGTTGTGCGGGGACCAGGTCAAGTTGCGGCGGCAGGACGCGGGTGTCAGTCGGGAGGAGCTCGGTCAGGAGGCTGGATACGGACCGGAGACCATCAGGGCGATGGAGCAGGGGCGCCGGCGGCCGACTCAGCGATTGCTCGACATCGCGGACGAAATGTGCGGGGCGCGGGGGAAGTTGCGGGCGGCGTCGGAGTATCTCCAGCCGGAGAGCATCCCGAAGCAGATTCATCTGTTCCTGGATGCGGAAGCCAGGGCGATCGCCCAGTGTCAGTAGCAGGCGCTGCTGATCCCCGGGCTTCTGCAAACCGAGGAGTACGCACGGGCGTTGCTCAGCGCCCACTGCCCGCCCGTGGACGATCAGACGATTGAGGAGCGCCTCGCGCTTCGAATGAGCAGGCAGGAGCGGCTGAGGAAGCCGGACGTGCTGTTCAGCTTCGTTCTTTACGAGGCGGCTCTGCGCACCGGTGTCGGCGGACCGGATGTCATGAGGAGACAGCTGCAGTGTCTGCTCGACGCCGGAGAGCTGCGCAACGTGTCCATTCAGGTGCTTCTTGCTGAGCACCGTTGTCATGGCGGCCTCGATGGGCCGTTCACCATCTTCGAGACGGACGAACGAGAGCGGTATCTCTACGTTGAGGCTCCGGGTATGAACAGCATGTTCGAGGAGCGGGGGCACGTCAACGACTTCTCGCACCGGTTCGGTATGTACCGTGCCCAAGCTCTCAATTGCCAGGAATCAGCTGAATACATCAGAAAGTTGGCGCAAGGATGTCGGTCGGCAAACTGACCTGGTTCAAGTCGAGCTACAGCAACACTGCAGGCGTCGAGTGCGTCGAGGCCGCGGCCTCGACGCACTCGGTCCTCATACGTGACTCC
The DNA here is from genome assembly GCF_039535865.1 of Streptomyces thioluteus. Taxonomy (NCBI): domain Bacteria; kingdom Bacillati; phylum Actinomycetota; class Actinomycetes; order Kitasatosporales; family Streptomycetaceae; genus Streptomyces; species Streptomyces thioluteus. The sequence continues at coordinate 21,539 of NZ_BAAAXZ010000102.1, read as the reverse complement.
AAACACCGCAACGGGCCCCACCTCTCCGTACCGCGCGCCGCCTGGGTGGAATTCATAGCCGGCGCGGGTGAGTGGAGGAGGGCCGCCTGCCTGTCTGCTCAGAGTGGTATTCGATGCTTCCGTCGACCTGGACGAACTGGTTGACCTGGCCGGTACCGTCAAGGCTGTCGGCCCGAACCCATCAGGCCACTACGAGCGTTACGTCAACGTGGGCAGGCTGATCGGCGTGACGTCCGAAAAGACCGGTGGTAAACCTGCGTCGTGGTTCCTTCTCGCACAGGACAAGTGGGGAAGCGTCCGCACGATGTATCCGATCGAGAAGCCGGCCAAGTGACGGGAAGGTACGAGAGGTGTACATCTTCCTGGAGAACCGGCAGCACGAGCGTATCTCGGAAATAGTCGGGGATGACGCGGAGGAGAGCTTCGTATCGGCATGTGAGGCAGCGCCGGTGGGCAGCGTCATGCGGGGCGTGCAGCGCTACGGTGACACGATGCTGAACGAACTCCAACTCCGGCGGTTCGTAAGAGAGCTCCTTCAGCTCCCCGATGAGAAGAAGACGGAATTGATCTGTCGGGTAACGGAGATGGCTCAGCAAGCAGCAGCTTGCGGTGGCTACTTGTTCTTCTCCGGGGACTAGCAGATGACCGCAGGCGAGGTGGGGAGGCTTGCCCCGCCTGCGGTTGTCCCGATACACACCTATGAAGAGAGATGCGCGGGATGCCCCTTGTCGTATATGTGGAAGACCGGAATCACGGACGCATGGCCAAGACTCTTGACGACCGTAAAGGAACCTTCCTTACCCTGTGCGAAGAGGCTCCGGCGGGCAGCCTCATGCGCTGCGTACAGCGCCGCGGTGACACCATGCTGAACGAGATTCAACTGGTGCAGTTTGTTGAGGAGTTGAACGGGTTGCCCCTGGAGAAGCGGAACAGTACTGTTCGAAAGCTGGCAGCCGCAGCCGAGTTTGCGATCGCCTCTTACGGATATCTGTACTTCGTCGGCACATGAACTACGACAGTGAGCCTCGTCATCTTCTCGTTCGTGCGCGGGGAGAACGGTCCCCGCTGTATGGGCCGGAGGTAGAGGTCCATCCGGACATCCCTGACTTCACCCGCAACATACGGGCCGATGATCCCGCCCTGGGGATTCCCGAGGACTTGGTCCACAGCCTCACCTCCTGGGCCATGTCCCGCCCACCCGGTGGGTTCGCCTCTCGCCCTGAGCTTCGCAAGCACGTGAAGGAGGGCAAGGAGAAGACTCAGTTGCTGGCCGCGCACCTCGGGCCCGCATGGGTGGTGCGCTACTGGGACGAACAGCACGCGTCGGCGAAGTTCGTCTGCTGGGGATGCCGGCGTCTGCACTGGACCCTCGGTGCTCATGGCGACCCGCCGCATCCTCTCCACATCGTCGTCCAGGCGAGTACCGGTGGCACCCGCTTCGTGCGGATGGGGTTCGAGGATTTCGCCCCGGACGATCCGGCTGCCGCACTCGGCCTGTCCGGCGGCTTGGGTCGATGATCTGTACAGGTGGTCGGCGGACGTTGACGCCAACATGGGACCTGTACCTGCGGGAGCGCGAAGAGGACAAGCGCGAGGCGCGAAGGGAGGAGCTGGAGCGTCGGGGTGAGGCGTTGGCCGCACGTATCGCGCACGAAGTCGGCCCTGGAAGGGCCGTCACCTATAGGGGGGTCTGGTAGCCGTTGCTGCGGCCCGCACTCCTCGTCAGGGGGACACGGAGCTCCCCGCCAACCCCCCGATCAACAACGCCGTGAACCCCCGCGCCCACTCCCCGTCCACCGGCTCCGCGCTCACCAGCGTCCGGTGGACCACCGCCCCGGCGATCACGTCGAAGATGAGGTCCGCCGTGCGGGCGGCCACGGCCGGCTCCTCCTCGCGGGGAGTTCGCCGCGGGCCTGGGCGCGTTCGCGGCCCAGCAGGACGAGGCCCTTCTGGCGTTCGACTATCGCGGAGCGGATGCGTTCGCGGAGGGCCTCGTCGCGGGTCGACTCGGCGACCACCGCCATCAGGGCCGTCTTCGTCTCGGGGCGGTCCAACAGGGCCGCGAAGCGGAGGACTACGCCTTCGATGTCCGCCTGGAGGCTTCCCCGGTCCGGGAGTTCGAGGTGCTCGTCGAAGAGGTCGGCGACCGCGTCGACGACGAGCGCGTTCTTGCCGCCCAGCGGCGGTATAGAGCGTGGTCTTGGCCACTCCGGCCGCGCGCCGCCACGTCGCCCATGGTCAACTTGGACCAGCCCAGTTCGACCAGCGCGGCCCGCGTCGCGTCCAGGATCGCGCGGTCGGCCTCGGCGCTGCGCGGCCGGCCGGTGCGCGTGCCGGACGGGGGAACCAGGGGATGGAGGGGTCATGGGCCCGACCCTACGCCGGGTAGTCAAGCCGGTATGAGGTAGATCACGGCTGGATCCCCGAAGGCCCTCTGCCGCCACCCCGCCCTTCCAGTTACGCTACGACGCGTAGCGAAAGACGATGTGAGCGACAACCACGGACGCCGAGTGGGGACCCGCGTTGCCGATTTCGCTGCGTACTTTTCCGATCGCGCCGCGGGAAGGGGGAGGATAGGGCCATGCAGCCACGGAACATGTCCATGAGTGGAGTGGTCGACCTCGCCGCGGTGAAGGCGGCCGGGGAGGCCAAGCAGAAGGCCGAGCAGGCGCGGATCGAAGCCGCGCGCCACGGGTGGCGCGCCGGCGGGCGCCGCGGGCCCGCCTGGTCTTCGACGTAGACGAGACGAACTTCGAGGCGGAGGTCCTTCAGCGCTCCGCCGAGGTGCCGTCGTCATTCAGTTCTGGGCTGAATGGTGCGCGCCCTGCAAGCAGCTGATGCCGGTGCTGGAGGGGCTGGCCGCGGAGTACGCGGGCCGGTTCGTCCTGGCGAAGGTGGACATCGACAAGAACCCGCTGCTGATGCAGCAGTTCGGCGTCCTCAGTCCGTGCCCACGGTCTTCGCCGTGGTCGCCGGGCAGGCGCTGCCGCTGTTCCAGGGCGCGCAGCCGAAGGCCCAGGTCCAGCAGGTGCTGGACCAATTGGTCCAGGTGTCGGAGGAGCGCTTCGGGATCGTGGGCGCGCCGGTCGAGCCGGGCGCGGAGGAGGAGGCGGCCGAGGCCGCCCCGGTCCCCGCCGGTCCGTACGACGCGGCCCTGGGCGCGGCGCACGACGCGCTGGACGCGGGCGATCTCGCCGGTGCGGTCCAGGCGTACAAGAACGTGCTGTCCGACGACCCGGGCCACCCGGAGGCGAAGCTGGGCCTGGCCCAGGCGGAGCTGCTCCAGCGGGTCCAGGGCATGGACCCGCAGCAGGTGCGCAAGGCGGCGGCCGAGGCGCCGGGCGATGTCCGGGCGCAGATCGCGGCGGCCGATCTCGACCTGGTCGGCGGGCATGTCGAGGACGCCTTCGGGCGGCTGATCGACGCGATCCGCCGCACGGCGGGCGATGACCGGGACGCGGCGCGGTCGGCTGCTGGAGCTCTTCGAGGTGATCGGCGCGGACGATCCGCGGGTCTCGGCGGCGCGTACGGCGCTGTCGCGTGCCCTGTTCTGACCCAGGGGAAACAGCGGTCGCGCTATATCAAATCTTTATAAACTCCCTCGCGGCTACCGCGAGTAAGGGAAACCCGGGCATTCGCCCGGGTTTTTTCCCGTTGTTCACCCATCCCGGTGGGCGGAGGGTGGACACGCGCCGTGTCCGGCCGTCGTGGCCTCGGCGCCTCCCGGCGCTCCCCGCAATTACTCGCTAGTAATGAACCTCTTGTGCCCCGCCCGGAATGCACCACGATCGGCGGGACCCGGTCCAGCACCGCGGCCCGGCCATCCGGCCGGGGCACGGGAGTTGGGTCCCCACCGGGCCGGTCGGCGGCTGTCCGCCGGCCGTGGGACAGGGGGGTCCCGCCGCCGCCAACGGCTGGGCCTGTCCCGGAGGTTGCGCGAAGGCGTGGCCACGTGGTTGTCGCTCGGGGGTGATCGCCGGTGCACCGGTCGCGGCTTGGCGTAGGACGCCGTCGCGCGCTGCGGCGGTCCGCTTGCCCGAGGACGTAGCACGTCTCCCACCCCGGGCCGGGGCTGTTCCCAGCCCCGTGCCGGGGTGTACGTCCGAGAAGGAGGCAAGTCATGAAGTCCCAGGCACGCGGTGGGACCAGATGGAAGCGGTTCGCCGTCGTCATGGTCCCGAGCGTCGGCGCGGCGCGGCCGGTCGGTCACGATGGCGATCGCACAGGGTGCGCTGCGGCGTCGTTCAGCGTTTCGGGCCAGCAGTTCCAGGTCCAGGCCGGCGAGATGAAGGGCGAGAACTTCGTCCAGTACGGCTCCATCGACCAGAACAAGGAGGGCGGCACCCGGTCGTCGTCGTGGGTCTGAAGCACGCCAAGATCAGCAACCTGTGCCAGTCGGTGGCGGTCCGCGTCCCGATCATCAACCAGGACGTGTCGATGAAGCTCCGGGCCGGCCAGGGCCGCGCGAGAGGACAAGGTCGACGCGGGCAACCTCTACATCGACGCCGACGCCCTCAACGCCGACGCCAAGTTCGAGAACATCGACATCGGTGTGCCGGTGGACAACGCGCCCAAGGGGCCGGGCCCGGCCAAGGGCGACCACTACGTCCCCGGTTTCCTTCGCCCAGCAGGCCGACAAGGTCACCTTCACCGACGCCAAGCAGCGCGCCTGGGCGACCACGGCGGGCACCTTCACGCTCAAGGGCCTGAAGATGGACATCAAATTCGGGAAGAACGAGTGCTTCGACCCGAAGGACATCAAGAAGGTCGACGACTGACCGGACGGGCGTGGGGCACGGGACCGTCCGTCTCCGCGCCCGGACCGTAACTCCTCGTCCGACCGGCCGCCTTGAGCGCCGTGAACCACCGATCCCTCTGCCCCGAGGAGCTGTACCCATGAGCGCCGACACGCGATCCCTGCAGTCAGGCTCATTCGGCCGCGCACGCCATACCTTTCCGCGCGTGGCGGGGGAGGCGGCCGTTCTGGGGCGGGTTGTGGGCCATGCTGGCAGGCGCCCCGATCATGTACATCCCGTACCAGACCATGACGTTGGGCGACCTCCATATCCGCCTGGCCACCACGGCGGGCGCGGGCTCGTTGATCATCGGTGTGCTGCTGATCGTCCTCGGCCTGACCATGTGGTTCCAGCCGCAGTCCAGGGTCTTCGCGGGCGTCGCGACGATCCTGCTGGCGCTGGTCTCCCTGGTCGTCTCCAACTTCGGTGCCTTCATCGTCGGATTCCTGCTGGCGCTCATCGGCGGTGCGCTGGGCGTCTCCTGGGCGCCCGGCAGGCCGGTCGTCGAGGAACCGGCCGACGAGCGCGGCGCCGACGACGGACCCTCCGGTGCACCGGCCGCGCCCGCCGGCCCGTCACTCGTGAAGGAATGAATGGGGCCATCGTGTCCACTGACAAAGACCCGGAGGCGTGGACGGGCCCCCGTCACGCCGCCCCGAGAAAGCCGCTGCTGGCCCGGCTGCACCTGCCCGCCGGCAAGGCGGTCGCCCTCGCGGCGATGCCCACCGCCGTGCTCATGGGCATGGGCTTCACCCCCCAACTCGCCCAGGCCAAGCCGACGGAGCCGGCGAACCCGTTCGGCGACGCGTTCTGCCTGACGAAGCCGGACGCGTCCCCGTCGCCGGACGCGACGCCCGGTACGCCGTCGCCGAGTCCGGACACGAGCAGGACCGCCGACGCCGATGACGAGGGCAAGGCGGACAAGCCCAGGAAGTCCGGGGAGCCGACGGCGCCTTCGCCGACGGCCGAGCCGAAGAGCACAGCGTCGCCGACGCCGTCCCCTACCGAGGACCCTGTCGAGAAAAAGCGCGGCAAGCTCCCGGAATCGCTCCCGCTGCCCGTACCGCTGCCGTCCCTGCCCACCTCGCCGTCGCCGACGCCCACACTCCGGCACCGACCACACCGACACCGACCCCGTCTCCGGGCGGGAAGAGCGCCACTCCCACCCCGTCCAAGGACGCGGTGAAGAAGGAGTCGCCCTCGGCCACGCCGAAGGCGACGCCCCAGCCGCACAAGACACTGGACGTCCCGGAGACACCGGAAGCCACCGCGACTCCGACTCCGACCCCGACCCCTACGCCGGACGCCTCCGGTACTGCCTCTCCGTCGGCGACCCCGTCGCCCACCGCCACGGGGGAGAAGACCCCCAAGCCCTGCCCGGTCACCAAGGCCCAGGGCGATCAGGCGACGGCCGGCTTCGCCAACAACCCCTGGTTTCTGACGTCCAGCAAGCTCACGCTGCGCGGGCTCACCTATGAGGGGATCAAGGAGATCACCACCATCGGCGGGCAGAAGAAGTCCGTCGTCAAGTTCACGGCCGACGGCCTGGACATCAAGGATCTGCACGCGCTGGTGAACGACCGGGGGAAGGTCTACCACCAGACGGGGCTGGGGTCGAGGACCCCGACGATCCGGGGCGGCAAAGTCACCATGTACACCGAGGAGTTGAAGGGCAAGCTCCTCGGCATCCCGATGACCGTCAGCGCCGCGCACCCCCCGCCGCTGATACCCGGCCTCAAGCTGCCGATTCCCCTCAGCTATACGGACGTCAAGATCCGGCAGGCCGGCCAGTACGGCGGGACCCTCACCATCCCGAACATGAAGGTCTACATCACGGACGGGACGTACTCGTAACGAAGAGAAGCGAGGAAAACGGCCGGGCCGTCACCCCTGACAAGGGGCGACGGCCCGGCCGCGCGTCGGGAACAGCGAGAACCTAGCGGCTCTCCCCGCCCAGGTGGTGCACCCGCACCATGTTCGTCGTGCCGGGGACGCCGGGGGGCGAGCCGGCGGTGATGACCATCGTGTCGCCGTCGCTGTAGCGGTGCAGCTTCAGGAGCTCGGCGTCGACCAGGTCGACCATCGCGTCCGTGTTGTCCACGTGCGGGACGACGAACGTCTCGACGCCCCAGCTCAGCGCGAGCTGGTTGCGGGTCGCGGCGTCGGTGGTGAAGGCCAGGATCGGCTGGGCGACGCGGTAGCGGGAGAGGCGGCGGGCCGTGTCACCGGACTTGGTGAACGCGACGAGCGCCTTGCCGCCGAGGAAGTCGGCGATCTCGCAGGCCGCGCGGGCGACCGAACCGCCCTGCGTGCGCGGCTTCTTGCCCGGGACGAGCGGCTGGAGGCCCTTGGAGAGGAGCTCCTGCTCGGCCGCCTCGACGATGCGGGACATCGTCTTGACGGTCTCGATCGGGTAGGCGCCGACCGAGGACTCGGCGGAGAGCATGACCGCGTCGGCGCCGTCGAGGATGGCGTTGGCGACGTCGGACGCCTCGGCGCGCGTCGGGCGCGAGTTGGTGATCATCGACTCCATCATCTGGGTCGCGACGATCACCGGCTTCGCGTTGCGGCGGCACATCTCGATGAGGCGCTTCTGCACCATCGGGACGCGCTCCAGGGGGTATTCCACCGCCAGGTCGCCACGGGCCACCATCACACCGTCGAAGGCCATGACGACCTCGGCCATGTTCTCGACGGCCTGCGGCTTCTCGACCTTGGCGATCACCGGGACGCGGCGGCCGACCTCGTCCATGACGCGGTGGACGTCCTGGACGTCCTTGGCGTCGCGGACGAAGGACAGGGCGACCATGTCGCAGCCCATCGCGAGCGCGAACTTCAGGTCCTCGACGTCCTTCTCGGACAGGGCCGGGACGTTGACCGCCGCGCCGGGCAGGTTGATGCCCTTGTGGTCGGAGATGACGCCGCCCTCGATGACGATGGTCCTGACCCGCGGGCCGTCGATCTCCGTCACGCGCAGCTCGACGTTGCCGTCGTTGATCAGGATCTGGTCGCCCTTGGCGACGTCGCCCGGCAGACCCTTGTAGGTGGTGCCGCAGATCGTCTTGTCACCGGGGACGTCCTCGGCGGTGATGGTGAACTCGTCACCGCGCACCAGCTCCACGGGGCCGTCCGCGAAGGTCTCCAGGCGGATCTTCGGGCCCTGGAGGTCGGCCAGGACGCCGATCGCGCGACCGGTCTCGTCCGCGGCCTTGCGGAGGCGGTGGTACCGCTCCTCGTGCTCCGCGTGGGAGCCGTGGCTCATGTTGAAGCGGGCCACGTTCATGCCGGCCTCGATCAGCGTCTTCAGCTTCTCGAAGGAGTCGACGGCGGGGCCCAGGGTGCAGACGATTTTGGAACGGCGCATGGGGCAGATCCTATCGGTTTGTTTCGGAGCGGAATATTCGAGCTGTGGGAAAGGACAGGGGTGGAACCCCGTGTTCCGCGGGAGTCAGGCGCTGACCAGGGCGTATGCCTGGGTGGCGATCTCCAGCTCCTCGTCGGTCGGGACCACCGCGACGGCGACCCGCGCGTACTCGGGGGAGACCAGCCGCGCCGAGTCGCCCCGCTGCGCGTTGAGCTCGGCGTCCACGGCCAGGCCCAGCTCCTCCAGACCGGCCACGGCGGCCTCGCGGACGGGCGCCGCGTTCTCGCCCACGCCCGCCGTGAAGGCGATCGCGTCGACCTTGCCCAGCACGGCGTAGTAGGCGCCGATGTACTTCTTCAGCCGGTGCACGTACACGTCGAAGGCGAGCTTCGCCTGCTCGTCGCCCTCGTCGATGCGCCGGCGGATCTCGCGCATGTCGTTGTCGCCGCACAGTCCGATCAGACCGCTCTTCTTGTTGAGGAGCGAGTCGATCTCGTCGGTCGACATCCCGGCGTTGCGGGCCAGGTGGAAGATGACCGCCGGGTCGATGTCACCGGAGCGGGTGCCCATGACCAGGCCCTCCAGCGGGGTCAGGCCCATGGAGGTGTCCACGCAGCGGCCGCCGGCGACCGCCGACGCGGAGGCGCCGTTGCCCAGGTGCAGGACGATCACGTTGACCTCGGACGGGTCCTTGCCGAGCAGCTTCGCGGTCTCGCGGGAGACGAACGCGTGCGAGGTGCCGTGGAAGCCGTAGCGGCGGACCATGTGCGCGTCCGCGGTCGCGGTGTCGATCGCGTAGCGGGCGGCGTGCTCCGGCATCGTCGTGTGGAAGGCGGTGTCGAAGACCGCGACCTGCGGCAGGTCGGGGCGGAGCGCCTGGGCGGTGCGGATGCCGGTGATGTTGGCCGGGTTGTGCAGCGGGGCCACCGGGATCAGCCGCTCGATCTCCGCCAGCACCTCGTCGGTGATCAGCGTCGGCTCGGTGAACCTGCTGCCGCCGTGGACGACGCGGTGGCCGATCGCCGCCAGCTCGGGGGAGTCCAGGCCGAGCCCGTCGGCCGCCAGCTCGTCGGCGACGGCCTGCAGCGCGGCGGCGTGGTCGGGGATCCGCTCCGTGATCTCGCGCTTGATGCCGCCGGTCGCGAGCGGCGTGTGGGCCAGGCGCGAGGAGTCCTCGCCGATGCGCTCGACCAGGCCGACGGCCAGCCGGGCGCCGTCCGCCATGTCGAGCAGCTGGTACTTGACCGACGAGGAGCCGGAGTTGAGGACGAGGACGCGGGTCGCGTTGGCGTTGGCAGTCATGGAGCTTTCCGTGGTGGGGGGAAGGGCGGGGGACGGGGCGGACATCACGGCTCGACGCGGTCGCCGCGCTGCTCGCCCTGCGCCTGGATGGCGGTGATCGCGACGGTGTTGACGATGTCCTGGACGAGCGCGCCGCGCGACAGGTCGTTGACCGGCTTGCGCAGACCCTGCAGGACCGGGCCGACCGCGACCGCGCCGGCCGAGCGCTGCACGGCCTTGTAGGTGTTGTTGCCCGTGTTGAGGTCGGGGAAGACCAGGACGGTGGCCTTGCCGGCGACCTCGGAGCCCGGGAGCTTGGTGGCGGCGACGGCCGCGTCGACGGCAGCGTCGTACTGGATCGGGCCCTCGACCAGCAGGTCGGGACGGCGCTCGCGCACCAGCTCGGTGGCGCGGCGGACCTTGTCCACGTCCGCGCCGGAGCCGGAGGTGCCGGTCGAGTACGAGAGCATCGCGATCCGCGGCTCGACGCCGAACTGGGTGGCGGTCGCGGCGGACTGGATGGCGATGTCCGCGAGCTGCTCGGCGTTCGGGTCCGGGTTGACCGCGCAGTCGCCGTAGACGAGCACCCGGTCGGCCAGGCACATGAAGAAGACCGACGAGACGATCTGCGCGCCCGGCGCGGTCTTGATGATCTCGAAGGCGGGGCGGATGGTGGCCGCGGTGGAGTGCACCGCGCCGGAGACCATGCCGTCGGCCAGGCCCTCCTGGACCATCAGCGTGCCGAAGTACGAGACGTCGGCGACGACGTCGTGCGCCAGCTCCACGGTCATGCCCTTGTGGGCCCGCGCCTTGGCGTAGAGCTCGGCGAAGCGCTCGCGCAGCGGGGACCGCTGCGGGTCGATCAGCTGGGCCTCGCCCAGGTCGATGCCGAGCTCGCCGGCCCGCTTGCGGATCGCGTCCTCGTCGCCGAGCAGCGTGATGTCGCAGACGTCGCGGCGCAGCAGCACGTCGGCGGCGCGCAGCACGCGCTCCTCGGTGCCCTCGGGCAGGACGACGCGGCGGCGGGCCGAGCGGGAACGCTCGATCAGCGCGTGCTCGAACATCATCGGGGTGACGCGGCCGGAGCGGGCGACGGAGATGCGGTCGCCCAGCTCGGCGGTGTTGACGTGGCGCTCGAAGAGGCCGAGGGCGGTCTCGGCCTTGCGCGGGGAGGAGCCGTCGAGCTTGCCCTCGATCGCGAACAGCTCGGCCGCGGTCGGGAAGGATCCGCCGGGCACGGCGACGACCGGGGTGCCGGGGGCGAGGCGGCCCGCCAGGGCCAGGATGTCCTGGCCGGGGCGCTCGTTCAGGGTGAGCAGCACGCCGGCGATCGGCGGGGCGCCGGCGCTGTGCGCGGCGAGGGCCCCGAGGATCAGGTCCACGCGGTCGCCGGGGGTGACCACCAGGCAGCCGTCGGTCAGGGCCGGGAGGAAGGAGGGGAGCATGGCGCCGCCGAAGACGAAGTTCTTCGCGTCGCGGTCCAGGCCCGGCTCGTCGCCGAGCAGCACGTCGGCGCCGAGCTTGCGGACGATCTGCGCCACGGTCGGGGCGGAGAGCGAGGCCTCCTCGGGCAGCGCGTAGCAGGGCACCGGCAGGCCGGCGGACAGGCCCTCGGCGACGGCCTCGCGGTCGGCGGGCGCCACGCGGTTGACGACCAGGGCGACGACGTCGCAGCCCAGTGCCTCGTAGGCGCGGAAGGCGTTGCGCGCCTCGGCGTGGATCGACTCGGCGTGCTGGCCCTGGGCGCCGACGACGGTGATCACGGAGGCGCCGAACTCGTTGGCCAGGCGGGCGTTGAGGGCGAGCTCGTCCGGCAGGTTGCTGCCGATGAAGTCGGTGCCGAGGACGAGGACGTGCTCGTACCGCCGGGCGACCGCGTGGAAGCGCTCGACGATGGTGGAGACCAGTTCGTCCGTGCCCTTCTCGGCCTGGAGGGCGGCGGCCTCGCCGTAGGTGAGGCCGTAGACGCTTTCGGGTGACTGCTCCAGGCGGTAGCGGGTCCGCAGCAGGTCGAAGAGCCGGTCCGGCCCGTCGCCGTGGACGAGCGGGCGGAAGACGCCCACCTTGTCCACCTGGCGGGTCAGGAGCTCCATGACTCCCAGCTCGATGACCTGGCGCCCGTCGCCTCGATCGGTCCCGGTCACGTACACGCTGCGCGTCACGCGTGCTCTCCTTGCTCCATGCCGTGAAAGTTGCCGTGGGGTGTTGCCCAGGGGGTGTCACAGGCCGTTCTTCTGTTCTTCGCCCGGCCTGTGAAAATACCCGTTAGGGTGGTCTTGCCCTCTTGACAATACCTGCGACCCTGGATAAGGCGCTCGTCAGGCGGGCCACGGTGGACGGTGGCCGCGGCGACGGCCACGCAACGGCAGCACCGGCGGGCCCATGGAACAATCGGGTCCGGCTCACAGGTACCAGTAGCGAGCAGGAGACACAGCACGATGCGCATCGGAGTCCTCACCGCGGGCGGCGACTGCCCCGGCCTGAACGCCGTCATCCGCTCAGTGGTGCACCGTGCCATCGCGGAACACGGTGACGAGGTCATCGGCTTCGAGGACGGCTTCAAGGGCCTGCTCGACGGCCGCTTCCGCAAGCTCGACCTCGACGCGGTCAGCGGCATCCTGGCCCGCGGCGGCACCATCCTCGGCTCGGCCCGCCTGGAGCGCGCCCGGCTGCGCGAGGCGTGCGAGAACGCCAAGGACTTCTCCCGCGAGCACGGCATCGACGTCCTCATCCCGATCGGCGGCGAGGGCACCCTGACCGCCGCCCGGATGCTCTCCGACGCGGGCCTGCCCGTCGTCGGCGTTCCGAAGACGATCGACAACGACATCTCCTCCACGGACCGCACCTTCGGTTTCGACACCGCCGTCGGCGTCGCCACCGAGGCCATCGACCGCCTCAAGACCACCGCCGAGTCGCACCAGCGCGTCATGGTCGTCGAGGTCATGGGCCGCCACGCCGGCTGGATCGCCCTGGAGTCCGGCATGGCCGGCGGCGCCCACGGCATCTGCCTGCCCGAGCGCGCCTTCGACCCGGCGGACCTGGTGAAGATGGTGGAGGAGCGCTTCGCCCGCGGCAAGAAGTTCGCCGTCATCTGCGTCGCCGAGGGCGCGCACCCGGCCGAGGGCTCGATGAACTACCAGAAGGGCGCCATAGACCAGTTCGGCCACGAGCGCTTCGCCGGCATCGGCACCGCGCTCGCCCACGAGCTGGAGCGCCGCCTCGGCAAGGAGGCCCGTCCGGTCATCCTCGGCCACGTCCAGCGCGGCGGCACCCCGACCGCGTACGACCGCGTCCTCGCCACCCGCTTCGGCTGGCACGCGGTCGAGGCCGCGCACCGCGGCGAGTTCGGCAGGATGACCGCGCTGCGCGGCACCGACATCGAGATGGTGCCGCTGGCGGACGCCATCACCGAGCTGAAGCGGGTGCCGGAGGACCGGATGGACGAGGCGGAGTCCGTCTTCTAGGACGTGTGTGCCGTGTGAACCGGCCCGGGTCCCTCGCCGTCCGGCGGGGCCCGGGCCGTTCCGTCACTCCCGCAGCCGCGCCGCGAACTCCGCGAAGAGCTCCGCCGTCGCGGCCTCGGACGCCGGTGACTGGTCGAACAGGTTCAGGAAGCCGTGGACGAGGCCGTCGTACGTGCGGTGGAAGACCGCCACCCCGGCGTCCGCCAGGGCCTCGGCGTACGCGCGGCCCTCGTCCCGCAGCGGGTCGTACTGCGCGGTGGCGACGACGGCCGGGGCGAGGCCGGTGAAGTCCGGGCGAGCAGCGGGGAGATCCGCCAGGAGCGCAGGGCGCCCGGGTCGTCGCCCGCGTAGGCCCGCTGGAGCTTGCCGAGCATGTCCTCGGTGAGGAGGAGCCCCTCGCCGTTCTCGGCGCGGGACGGGTGCGCCCGCGTGCCACTGCAGTCCGTCACGGGGTAGGCCAGCAACTGGGCTTTCAGCGGCCGCCGTTCGTCCCGGAGGACGAGGGCGGTCACGGCGGCCGTGTTCGCGCCTGCGCTGTCGCCCGCGACGGCGAGCCGGCCGTCGCCGCCGTAGTCGCCGAGGTGATCGGCGACGTGGCGCGCGGCGGCGAGGCAGTCGTCGAGCGGCGCCGGGTACGGGTGTTCCGGCGCCCGCCGGTAGTGGACGGCCACGACGACGGCGCGTGCGTCGCGGCACAGGCGGCGCGTGATCTGGTCATGGCTGTCCAGGTCCCCGGCCACCCAGCCGCCGCCGTGGAAGAACACGACGGTGGGTACGGGGGTGCCGGCGCCGTCCGGCCGGTAGATCCGTACGGGGATCTCCCCGGCCGGGCCGGGCACCGTCCCGTTCCGCACGGCGCCGACCTCGATCGGTGCGGCCGCCTCCGCCGACGCCCAGCTCTGTGCGCGCAGTTGCTCGATGTGGGCGCGGTCGAGGGGGAGCGGCGGCGTGGGGGCGATCTGCGCTATCAGGGCGGCGATGGCGGGTTCCACGGGCATGGGGCCTCCGGGGCTTGGACCTTCTCGAACCTAAGGGGGACCGTAGCGGTGTCGCCCGCGCGGTTGGGCTGTTCGTGCGGATCCCCTAGGGGGCGTGGGACCGGAGTCTGACGGCAGGACCATGCGTCGGGTTGACGTCCGGGCGGGAGCGCGCACGGACACTGGAATCAGTCATTCCGATCCGTCCTCGTTCCCCTCGCGGAGGCCCCTCCATGAAGAAGATCGTCATCGGCACGGTCGTGGCCGTCGGCATCGTCGCCACCGGCGCCGCCGCTCTCCCCACCGCCAAGCACTGGTACGAGAGCCGTCACGACCAGTCGTCCCGCTACGCGACGGGCGCCGAGGCCAAGTCCGACCGCGCGTCGATGCCGCGCTGGCTGCCGGACGACGCGGCGGACGTGCGCTACGCGATGAGGACGACGGGTGGGGACCGCCTCCTGCGGGCCACGCTGGCCGACGGCAGGCTGCCGTCGTCCTGCAAGCCGCTCCCGTCGTCCGACGCGTCCTCGAAGCGGCCCGCGCTGACGGCGTCGTGGTTCCCCGGCGACCGGTCCGCCCAGGTCCGCTGCGGGCTCTACTACGCCGCGACGGACGGCGGCACGCTCTACGCGTGGCAGCACGACGAGGACTGGATCGCGGACAACAAGTCCCGCTGACGTTCAGTCGATACAGAACTCGTTGCCCTCGATGTCCTGCATCACGATGCACGATTCGTTGTCCTCATCGGCAAGCAGTACCTGCACGCATACCGCGCCGAGCGTGATCAGCCGTTCGCATTCGGCCTTGAGCGCGGCCAGGCGCTCTTCGCCCACGAGTCCGGTGCCGACCCGCACATCGAGATGAACGCGATTCTTGACGGCTTTGCCTTCGGGAACGCGCTGGAAATACAGTCGCGGGCCCACACCCGAGGGATCGACGCACGCGAACCATGAACCCCGGTTCTCGGGCGGCAGCGAGAGACCGTAATCGTCCCAAGTGGCAAACCCCGCCGGTGGCGACGGTACGACGTACCCCAACACCTCGCACCAGAAACGGGCGACGCGCTCGGGTTCCGCGCAGTCGAAGGTGACTTGGGAACTCCTTGACCGATGCCATCGGCCCACCATAGTCAGGAAGGCGGCGCGGGTGCCACGTTCGTGAGGGACACCGCCCGGCGGAGCCGCCGCGCCAGCGCGACCGCGTCGCCGACCGCCCAGAGGTGGACGAAGAACAGCCGCGGCTCCTCCGTCAGGCCGTGGTTGTGCAGTTCGACGAGGTCGATCGAGCCGCGGCGCAAGGTGGCGAGGACGTCGTGCACTTCACCGGCGACCATGGCGAAGTCGCCGCTCAGCGCGGCGCGTCCGCCGCCCATCGGCTGGAACGTGAAGGCCGTGGTCGCTCCGAGGCCGGGCGGCAGGGTGCGGCCGTGGTCGACGACCGTCTCCCGGCGGATGAACGTGCAGGCGTGGACGCCGTTGGCGGTGGCCCCCGGGACGCCGAGCGCGGCATCGATCCCCTTGGTGTCCAGGTCGACCGGGCGCGGCCGGGCCGGTGGGGGAGGGGGCGGGGTGCCGGTCGCCGCCACGACGGTGCGCAGGCTGCGGGCCAGGTGAACGGGGTCGTGGCCGTGCTGGTGGATGTGCGTCCACCAGAGTGGCGGATCGTGCGCCAACAGGTGCTTGTGGATGGCGGTCTGCGTGAATCCGTGCTGGTGCAACGCGTCGTTGAGCTTCTGCAGCCGGCACTCGGTGATGATCAAGTCCCCCATGACCAGGGTGCTTCCGTCGCTGTAGCGGACGAACGACACGTGGGAGCCGAGCGCGAGACCCGGGGTGACGGTGACGCCGCGGGAGATGACGTGGAGATCCCAGCGGGGGAAGGGGGTGTGGTAGTAGAGGCCCCTGATCATGTTGCCGCTTCGGCCCAGCGTGTCGGCGACCTTGGACCAGGTCTTCGGGTTCGAGGGAACGGGGGTTGCCGGGCGGCTCGTCCGGTCGGACCCGGGACGCGGATCGTGGAATGCCAGCTTCGCGGACGCGGGGGTCAGCGCGGCCATGGCCAGCAGATTGCGCCGGCGTATCCCGGTCTCGAGTGGCTGCTGTGTGCTCATCCCCGGGTACCTCGTGTCTCCTGAAGAGAAGAACCTGAAGAGAAGGAGCAGTCCCGCGTGCGATGGGCCCGATTACGGTTGACCAAAGCATCCATGTGGCGAAGAGCCTGCTGTTCCCGAATGTGTTCCCGAATTCACGTTCTGTAAACGACGGAGAAATTATGAGGAGCGGGGCGCGGCATGCGCCGCACCCCGCTCCTGCACGCACTCACCTTCTTCGCGCGCTCACTGGCTGCCGATCGACTCCAGTACGTTCAGCTTCGCCGCCCGTCGGGCCGGCCAGACCGCCGCCAGGACGCCCACGGCGAGGGCCAGCAGGAGGAAGATCCCGATGCGGCCCCACGGCACGACCATCTCGTACGTCGGGAACGACGACCGCAGGATGTGGCCGCCCGACCAGGCGAGGAAGACGCCCAGGCCCACACCCAGCACCGCGCCGAACATCGCGATCATCACGGACTCCAGGCGCACCATCCGCTTCACCCCGGAGCGCGCCAGGCCGATCGCGCGCAGCATGCCGATCTCGCGGGTCCGCTCGAAGACCGACATGGCCAGGGTGTTGACGACGCCGATCACCGCGATGACCACGGCCATGCCGAGCAGGCCGTACATCAGGAAGAGGATGTCGCCGATGTTGCCCGCGCTCTCGCGCCGCAGGTCGTCCTGACTCTGCACCTTGATCAGCGGGTTGGCGCCGAGCGCCTTGCGGATGGTGTCGGGCAGGTCGCCGGACGTGCCGGGGGCGGCCTTCACCAGCACTTCCTGGTCGAGCACCTTGTCCAGGTGCGGGTCGACGAAGGACGGGGCGCCGATGACGTCGCTCAGGACGTCGTTGTCCGCGTAGACGGCGGCGACGCGGGCGGTGGCCTTCTTCCCGTCGTGGAACTCCATGGGCAGGGACGAACCGACGCGCAGCGCGCGCTGCTTCGCGTACTCCTCGGAGACGGCGACGGACTTCCCGCGCACCGCGGCGAGCGAACCCTCGCGCACCTTGAGGTCCGTCACCTTGCCGATCGACGCGACGTCCGTGGCCCGCAGGCCGGCCGGGGCGTTCCCCGACTGGAAGCCGGTCATCCGGATCGGGACGGCGGCGTCGATCCCCTTCTGCTTGCCCAGGGTTCGGGCGACGTCCGGGGAGAGGCCGCCGAAGCCCGACGACGTGACCTTGTAGTCGGCGGTCAGGTCCTGGCCGCCCATCCGGTCCACGCCGCGGTCGGCGGAGATCGCGACCACGGTGAAACCGGTGATGAGGGTGAGGCCGATCATCAGCGCCGAGGCGGTGGCGGCCGTACGGCGCGGGTTGCGGAGCGCGTTGCGGCGGGCCAGCTTGCCGCTCACGCCGGTCAGGCGGTCGGTGATCCTGCCGAAGAGGGCGACGAACGGGCGGGACAGCAGCGGAGCCAGCACGATCACGCCGGTGAGGGTGATCGCCGAGCCCGCCATCGCCGTGGTCAGCCCGCTGGAGTCGCGGATCGTCGTGACGTAGAGCATGATCGCGACGCCGAGCGCGGTGAGCGCGCCGCCGAGGGTGTTGCGCAGCACCAGGCCGCGGGGGGCCGCGGGCTGGTCCACGGCGGACAGCGCCTCGACGGGGGCGATCCGCGCGGCCTTGCGGGAGGGCAGCCAGGCGGCCAGGACGGTCACGACCGTGCCGACCGCGAGGGCGGAGAGAAGAGCCATCGGCTCGACGACCAGGGGGCCGTCCGGCAGGCTCGCGCCGGTCGAGTTGAGGACCGAGCGCAGGCCGACGGCGATGCCGAGGCCCAGGACGAAGCCGACGGCGGACGCGACGAGGCCGAGCAGACCCGCCTCGATCAGCACCGAGCGCACCACCTGGCGGCGCGAGGCGCCCACCGCGCGCAGCAGCGCGATCTCGCGGGTGCGCTGGGCGATCAGCATGGTGAAGGTGTTGGCGATGATGAAGACGCCGACGAAGAGGGCGATCCCGGCGAACACGAGGAAGGTGTTCCGGATCGACTTGGTCTCCTTGTCGATGATCTTCGACTGCTCGGCGGCGAGGGCGGTTCCGCTCTGCGCCTGGAAGCCCTTGGGGAGGACGCCGCGGACCTTGGCGGCCAGGGCGTCCTGGTCGGTGCCGGGGGTGGCGGAGACGACGAGTTCGGTGAACTCGCCCTTCTTCCCCAGGAGTTTCTGGGCGGTCGGGGTGTCGAAGAGGGCGAGGCTGCCGCCGGACCCGACGCGGGGGTCGTCGGTGCCGACGGTGCCGACGAGCTTCTTGGTGATCACCGGACCGTCGACGGCGAGACGGACGGTGCCGCCGAGTGCCGCGCCGGTCCGGGCGGCGGTGCGGGTGTCGAGGACGACCTCGTCGGCGGCCTTCGGGCCGCGTCCGGTGCGGATCGGGTAGCGGCTGTCCTTGCCGTCCTTGTCGGGCACGTAGTTGGCGCCCTCGCTGCCCCATTCGCGGCCGGCGGGGTTGCCGTCCTTGTCGGCGACGGTGGTGGTGCCGTTGACGGACGGGCGGACGTGGGTGACGCCGGGTATCGCGCGGACCTTGTCCACGGCCCTGGCGCCGAGGGCTCCGGAGCCCGGTCCGCCGCCGGCCGTGACCGAGACGGCCACGTCGTCGAGGCTCTTCGCGGTCCTGTTGCGGAAGGCGGAGCCGACGGAGTCGCTGAAGACGAGGGTGCCGGAGACGAAGGCGGTGCCGAGGAGGACCGCGAGGGCGGTCATGAGGAGGCGGGTCTTGTGGGCGAGGAGGTTGCGGAGGGCTGTGCGCAGCACGGTTCGGGTTCCTGTGGGTGGGAGGGGAGGTGGTGCCCGAACGGGCCTCAGTTCGTACGGCCCTTGGCGTCGAAGGCCTTCATGCGGTCCAGGACCGCGTCCGCCGTCGGGCGGTGGAGCTCGTCCACGAGGCGGCCGTCCGCGAGGAAGAGCACGCGGTCCGCGTACGAGGCGGCCACCGGGTCGTGCGTCACCATGACCACCGTCTGCTCCAGGGCCCGTACCGACTCGGCGAGGAAGCCGAGGAGTTCGGCGCCGGAGCGGGAGTCGAGGTTGCCCGTCGGCTCGTCCGCGAAGATGATCTCCGGCTTGGCGGTGAGCGCGCGGGCCACGGCCACGCGCTGCTGCTGGCCGCCGGAGAGCTGGTTCGGCCGGTGGCCGAGGCGGCCGGAGAGGCCGAGCGTCGTGACGATCTGGCCGAGCCACTCGGGGTCGGGCCTCCGGCCCGCGATGTCCATCGGCAGGGTGATGTTCTCCTGCGCCGTGAGCGTCGGGAGCAGGTTGAACGCCTGGAAGACGAAGCCGACCTTGTCCCGGCGCAGCTTCGTCAGCTGCCGGTCGCCGAGCGCGGCGAGCTCGGTGTCGCCGATGCGGGTGGAGCCGGAGGAGACGGTGTCCAGGCCGGCCATGCAGTGCATGAGGGTCGACTTGCCGGAGCCGGAGGGGCCCATGATCGCCGTGAACTCGGCCCGGCGGAACTCGACGGAGACCGAGTCCAGCGCGGTCACCCGGGTCTCCCCGTGGCCGTAGACCTTGCTCAGGCCGGTGGCGCGGGCGACGACGGTGCCGGCGCGGGGGGTGGTCGCGGGGGCCGTTGGGGACACGGGAGCTCCTTGCCGGAGGGGGGAATGGGCTCCTTCCATTCTTGGGGCGGTGAGGGTGGGAGACGTCAGCCCGCGGAGCGGAATGTGGGGTCGCACTTTGGGATGGGTGTGGGGGTGGGCGTAGTCCTTGAGATGGAGGCGGGTGGGTTTCCCGGTGGGGTTCTGTGCCCTGGTCCCGCCCTTTCCCTGACCCCACCCGCCGAGGGCCCCGGGCAAGGCTTGCTCCCCACTACTTCCGAGACCGGGTTACCGCGCACCCACCCCGATCAGTAATCCACCTGTTCAACGGCGGGTGCTCCGAACGGAGTTGGAAGCCCGTACGGCCCCCACCCATGCCCGGACCGGCGAACTGGTGCGGACTGTAATCACAAGCTGCCTCGGAGGAGTGGCGACGAGTCGTCCTCGTCCCGGAGACCGCTGCCGGTACCGGCGAGATAGGCCACGCGGCCATCAAGGATCTCTGCGTATGCGTCGCCCGTATCGACCAGGCGGAACGGGTTCTGTCCGAGCGCGGCTTGATGGTGACTTCCGAGCGAGGAACCGTGAAGAACGGAGCCGCCACCGTCGTCAGGGTACTCCGTGCGGCCAACATGCAGCCCAGATGCGGCAGTTCTGCCGTGGTCCTGCTCACCGCGCTCCGGTTAGGTGGGCAGACGTAAGCGCCCCCGCGACGCAGCGAACGTCCGGGGGCATGGACCACCTGAAAGAGGCAGGCAGCCATGACGAAGCATAGGCAAGAGCCGCCCAGAACGGGCACTGGGGCAGGAACCGATCAAGACGGGCCCAGCCGGCCGACCACATGGGGCGCGCCGGTGACTGACCTGCGCCCCGCCTATCAGTACCCCCGCCCCATGGTCGGGGTCACCCGCTCGCCGGACACCAACCGCACGTGCCCGACGTGCCACCGCACCCACCGTGACACCGATCCCGCCGACTGTCCGTCGCCGGACACCGACCAGCGCAGGGGGAACGCGCCGTGATCCCTCTGCCGCACAGCAGCGGGCCCCCGGCCATGCCGACCCCGGTCAAGGGCTGCGCCCGCTGCGCGCGGCTCGACAGCGCATGGCGAGCCGCGCGGGATCGGGGTGACCAGGTGTCGGCCGACAGATTTTCGGGCGAGTACGTCAAGCATCACCGGTCCCAGCGCCCGGGGGCCTGGTGACTACCGGATCGAGTGACCGGTACGTCCGGCGCACCGTCGCCCTGGCGCTCGTCGTCGCCGTGGTGACGCTGTCCGCGCTTGTCCTCTGGACCCCGCCGCTGCTGGTTGGCGCAGGGCTTTGCCCAGAGTCCCTGTGCCGGTGCCGCCAGCAGCGTCGGGCCCGCCCGGTTGGGCTCGTGGCTGAACGCCGGCCGGACGGGTCACGCCGCACCCTGTTGGACGTGACGAGGGGTACAGCTCCACGCCCCGGGCTTCCCGGCAAGGTGCCTGGCACCCCGCCCCGACCATGAACCCGAACAAGCCGTGGTCGGGGCGGGTCAACCAAGAACGCACACCCCGAAAAGGAGAGTGCAGTGGAACGATCCCCCAACCTCCCCGACCCGACACGGGTTGCGGAGCGCGCCAAGGAAATCCTGTCGGCGCTCAAGGCCGACCCTGAGTTCCCCGCCTTCGAGGCGGCGTCCTTGAAGTACGACGAGGGCTGGTCGTGCTTCGCCGGCGCCCCCGGTCATCAGCAAGTACGACCAGGAGACCGACAAGACGCCGCTCCTGGAGGGAAGGGCTCCGCGCCCTGTCCCTCAAAGCGGCCGTCTACGAGATGACCGGCGACGAGCAGACGTCGGAGATCCCGGTCGCCATCCCACTCGCTTGGGGTGGCCCGCCGGAGCGCTACTGGATCGATCACACCGAGGCACAACGCCGACTCGGCATCCTCCGCACGAAGTACGAGGAGGCAGGCTTCCTCAAGATGGGGCAGGCCCACGTGATCGACTTCCCCCCCCCTCGTCGGAGCCCTTGTTAAGCCGTCCTGGACCG
>NZ_BAAAXZ010000101.1:0-32682 GCF_039535865.1 Streptomyces thioluteus | reverse complement strand
TGAGGGTGGTGCCGGTGGCCTCAGGGTCCAACTGCGCTGAATCAGGCGTCTTCTGGTCCACTCCCAGACGATATCCCCGTGAACGGTTCGTGAGGGTTCAACGCACCCGAACGCACCGGGGGGCCGGTCCTTTCGGACCGGCCCCGGTTCACCAAAGTCGCGTTCGGCGGAAGGCCTAGTGCTGCATCAGGCCAGGCCAATGCCCGTCGGGCGCGCAGCGAGCCCGCTCGGCGCGGCGCTGCACGCGCCGGGCCGCCGCGAGCCGGACGGCCCTGCCCTCGTGCATATGGGCACGGGCCAGGACTTCTGGGATGAGTTGCATTTCGAGGTTCCTGTTCTGACGCGAGGTGATCGCGCCGGAGGTGGTGCGTGCGGGGAGGGCGGAGCCGGCGGGCTCGGGGGACCGTGTGGTGCATCGTCCGGTCCTGCTTCGTGGGGTCGTGCGCGAGGGGGAGGTCGATCGTGCCGGGAGACTCATGCGGCGACCGGGTTCTTGCGCGGGCGGCCACGGGGGCGCTTGCGGGCCACGACGACGCCCTGGACGAAGAGCTCGCCGCCCCAGACGCCCCACGGCTCGCGACGGTCCTTGGCGCCGGCGAGGCAGGCCTCGCGCCAGCGGGCAGGTCTGGCAGAGCGACTTGGCGTACTCCACGTCCGCCGGCGACTCGGCGAAGAAGACCTCCGGGTCGTAGAGCTGCGGCACGGCGGGGTGCCCAGGGTTCTCGATCGCGTCGTCGAGGTCGGTGAGCGCGGTCAGGGGGGTCAAGGTGTCCTCCGGGGGACGGCGGGGGGATCAGGTCGGTGGCTACTGACGGGGTGTGTGCCTTGATCTGCACGGTTGGTGTTCCTCGTCTGTTGTCCGAGCTGGTGGCCGGGCTGGTTTCCCCCGGCTGGGGGCAAGCAAAGGGCGCGGCTATCCCGGTGTTGTTCCGCTGGCCCTAGGAGGTGCGACTGATCTAGCCGATCAGGCTCGGATCTCTCCAGGGTTCGAGCCCCACGGAAGGCGCACCTCGTGTGGTGCTGGTACTGCGTCGTCCGGGATTCACCACCCGCGCGGTTAGGTCTCTGCTGCGAAGCGTGAACTGTGCCTCTGCCGCCATTGCGCTGCGGGTGGCGCCATTGGTACCGGTCGCTCATTCCCTCAGGCGGCGCGTTGGCGGGCGAGTGCGATGGAGGCACAGACCGGTGCCGTGACGTGAACGACGACCGTGCGAGGACGACACCGGATCCGGAGCGTCGACGCGCGCGCAGGCCGAGCGGACGCATGGCGAAGCACGGGCGTATCTGCGAATCGTCCGTCACTTTTAGTGCGGGGATGACGCTGAAATCATGGTACTCAGCTCCTCTCGGCGTCTCGGGACGACGCGCGGATCCGTCGAAATCTTCGGTTCCGAGTAACAGCACGGAGCCGCGGCGTGATCCGTTAAGGATCCGTCGTTTCCATGCTCGGAAGGCTATGGGTATGCCCTCCGCGCACGCAAATATTTTTCCGGAGAGATTTCCGAGCCCTCGCACGACCCGGCTCGCGGCCGGCGCACAGCGCCAGGACGTCGGCCCGAACGTGCCGAGCTTGCGCCTTCCCACACCGGAGATGACGAGAAAGCTGCCGCCTCGGTTCCCGGCGCGGCCTCGGCGATCGCCAGCAGCGTCTCTGTCGGTGAACACGCAGAAGGCGGGCTGGCCGAGCCGTTCGGCCTGCCCAGGCGCGCCAGTCCAGCAGCCGCTCGTGCAGCCCTTCGTCCAGCTCGCTGGGGCAGTCCTCGCAGCGCAGCAGCTTGATCTCCCCGCGTCGGTCAGGGTGCGCCCGCAGACGCGGCAGCGCACCGGTCTGCGCCGCGCCCGGGGGGCGGGCCGTCGCCGGAGCGGACGCCGGAGCCGGACGAGCCCGATCCGTACGAGACGTGGCCCAGCGGACCCGTGGCGTCCGGCGTGCGCGCGCGGCGGGGGTCCGTGGAGCCCGGCCGCAGGCGGACAGGAAGCGGCTGGGGCGACGGGAGGGGCGCCCGCCCGGCGCCCGGGAGAGCGCCCACGACAGGGTCAGGTGGCGGCGGGCCGCGGTGACGCCGACGTAGAGCAGCCGGCGCTCCTCCTCGATCTGCTCGTCCGTCTTCGTGCGTGTAGGTGTCATCGCAGCATGCCTCGGTGAGCCGACCATAGAAGCATAGACGAGAAAGTGCGTCCCACTGCGCAGCCCTTGGCACGGCAGGTAGCACAACGAGGCGAGCGTCACAACCCTCGACGTGGCGAGGCGTGTGTTGCGCCTCGTCGCTCGGCTGCAGCTCGGTGACGAGGTCGGCGAGCGTGGCGCCGAGGGCACGGGACGCGGGCGAACGTCCTCGCAGGCGAGCCGCACACTGAGGGCGGCGAGGGACTCCCAGTCTGGTCGCGGACCGCACGACCCCGAGCCGAGCGAGGCGGCTCGGCGTCAGCGTGCGCGCTCGGGTGGAGAAGACGCGCCGGACCTGCGTCGGCCAGATCCGCTCCGCGGCGGCAGCCGGGGGTCGTGCGTCGCGCCGCCCGGGCCGACGCCGCGCAGCAGCACCTGCGCCTCGCGGACCTCGGCGCGCTCGACAAGACGCGCTCGGCCGCGCGCCAGCTGGTAGGGCACGCCCACGTCGGCGAGGGCCTCGTCTCGTAGCCCTCGGACTGGCGTTGGATGCGGTAGAGCACACACACTGCGATCTCGCCGCGGCACGCCGGAGGCGATGAGGTTTCGCGCGACGCGCGCGGGCGACGGCCTCGGCCTCGGACCGCTCTGTCGGCGAACTCCGCGTAGGCCGGCTCGGCGGTGCCGCTCTCGCGCTGGCGAGACTCAGCTCTCTAGGCGGTGCGTCGGCGGCGCGGCGCGGGCCTGGGCGAGGAGCCGTTGGCCAGCGCGCACCACCTGGGGGTGAGTCGTGAGTCGCGGACGACGAGCGGACGACGTGGCGTGTGGCGGGTGCGGAAGTCTCAGCAGGTGGTGCGCCGGGTCGCGCCGAAAGAGTGAAGGGATCAGATCGTCTGGCTCGGCGTCAGCCAGACCGCACGCATAAACGCACGCGAGCTGTCGCGCTCCCTCAGCAGATGCTCCAGAGAGCTCGCTTGCTGGAGGGGCTAGACGTCACACTGGTAGCTCGTCGACCACGAGTGACGGTACTGGCGTGGCGGACGTCTCGCAGCGATGTCGTGCCGGTCCTGGAGGAGCGCCGACGGTCAGCAGCGAGGACGTCCTGGAAGTCGATCACATCCGCGCTCGCGCTTAGAGCTGCTCGTATGACGCCGTAGACACTGGCCCACCCGATCTCGGCGTGTGTCGACGAGCCTCGCGCAGGCAAGCAGCACGGACGACACGGCGGCGCGGAATACTCCTCGGGTGACGGTCTGTGGTGACTCTTGGCCACTCGATCTCGGCCGGTGGTGTCACGCGCAGCTCGCATGCGGTCGAGGCGGACCCGTGCAGCGGGCCGCGTGCGCTCGGCGACGAGCTGGACAACCTTGCGCTCGAGCGGCCGGGGTGCAGCTGGCCGCCGACGGCCTTGGTGTCCAGAAGATACTGGAGTGTCTGGCGCAGGCGGCCGAGTGGAAGGTCGAGCCTGGACGCCAGGCGGCGCCGGCAGCTGGCGCAGCCGGCAGCGCAAATTTTTCATCGCCCTGCCACGCGCGTTGGTGACAGGTGACGCGAGCACACTCGCCGGGTGCTGGAGCAGCCGCGGAGCGGACCCCGGATGATCAGCGATCCGGTGGGTGATGCGCGCTGGTCTTGGCCCGTAACACGACGCCGGCCAGCACGCAGACGCGGCCGTCGAGCGCGTCAGCGACCGCACGCGCACGCTGCTGCGGTCGAGCACCGTCGAGCACGGCGTCGGCGGTACTCACGGACACCTGGGGGAAGAGGGTGGTGCGCGATGCTGGGATGTCACCACCGCGCATGGCTGCCAGGTTCGGGTGAGGCAGTACCGGACGTGTGTCCACAGCGGAGCCGCCCTGTCGGCTCGTCACTTATGCTGGCCGGATGCGGGGAAAGGTAGCACGTTCTGACCATCCGCGAGGCAGCGGCTCCCCACGCACAGCAACGATCTAGGAGCTCCCCATAGTCGCCGTGACCGATGCTACAGCACCACCCGGTGCGGCTACATGCGTAGCGCCTCAGCAGTCCTTTTTTCTTCTTTTCTTTTAGCCAGATGAGCGCTCATTAATTCGGTAGAGGGAGGCATCGAGTAGTAAAAACCCCTCCGCACACACGCACCGAGGTGAACATCGAGCTCGACTCCGGAGTCGGCGGTCTTCGATGAGAGAAGGCCAAGGGGCAACAGACGGTGCCGACCCTGCTGTTACGCCGCACGGCTCCACGCTCACCAACCCCTCTCTCGCCCAGGTCAAGGCCAAGATCGGGTCGGGCGTCTGACCCCCGCTTACGGCACTCCGCCTACGGCAGGGGCTCGCCGTACCAGAGCTCGACCAGCCGGGCTGCGATCGAGATTCCGGTGGGAGGCAGCACCTCCCCGGACTTGAACGCGGCCCGCAGCTCTTCCCGGAGAACCTCAGCGCGCCTCGTGGAATCTCCTCGTGCCGTCCACGCTGGATCTCGGTAGGGAGACGAGCACGCGCCCGGAGCCCAGCATCAGGCTGGAGCGGGAACGGCCAGGGCTGGCTGGCGACGTACTCCACCTCGCCACACCACCACGCCGGCCTCCTCGGCGAGCGCTCGCGCCGCACCGCCTGCTCGATGGACTCGCCGGCTCGACGAAGCCAGGTCGAGCGTGGTGAGAAGCGGCCCTCTCGGCCAGGTGGCATCTGGCGGCCCAGCAGTGGCGCGTCCCGGTCGTCCTAGTGACCAGCATGATCACCGCGGGGTCGGTCCGCGGTGAGTGCTCTCAGGCGCCGCAGGCACTGGCAGCGGCGGATGTGACCGGCGCGGCGATGACGGTGGCGCTCGCCGCAGCGCGAGCAGAAGCGGTGCAGCCGCTGCCAGTTCTCCAGGGGCCACCGCGTGCACCAGCAGGCCGGCGTCGCCGCCGGCGACAGGAGCAGGCCCGCCTCGCGCAGCCCGGCCGGGCGCGCCGACTGGTCCATGCGGCCGGGGCCAGGGTGTCCTTCTGCAGGGCGAAGTAGGCCACCCCGTCCTCGTCCTGGCCGAGGAAGTAGCGGTGCGTCTCGGTGACGGGGGCCTCGAAGGCCGGCGTCATCACCAGCTCCGTACGGCGCCGTCGGGGGTGTCGTCGATCAGCGCCTGTCCCCGAGACACGAAGACCCGGTCGAGGGGTGGCTCCAGGACCGCCGCCAGCCATGCCTCGTCCAGGCGGTGGTGCGCGGCGTCGGTCGATGCCGCTCGCGCCGCTGAGCGTGATGGGACGGTCGGCCGGGAATGCGGTCCAGGTGGTCACGGCTGCTTCCAACTCCCCCTGTGGTGATGGTCGTGGTGCGTCTGGGCACGAGCTGCGGCCCGCTCAGTCCGCCGGCCCGAGCGCCGCGGCTGAGGTCGACCCAGAGGTGGGCCGCGGTCATCACACGCGACCCTTCTCATGAGTGAGGTCCGAGCTCGACCGTGTCCTCGTTCGGGACGCGTGCCAGCGCCCGTCCGAGGCCACGAGTATGCCGAGGACAGCCCGGGGTCCCACGCCAGGACACGTCCATGCGAGGTACACGGCGGCGTGGGCCAGGAGCCGCCCTCGCGGTGAAGCGGCATCTTGCTGCCCGACAAAGGCGCTTCGGCACCATGCAGCCCGGACGACGGACGGAGGCGCGGGGTGGGATCCCGCGGCGTCAGACAGGGGCGCGGTGTGGCCCACGTATGTGAACGTGATCCCGTGACTGGAACTGCCGCGGGGAGTCGGATCGGTGCCGTCACTCGCACGCAGCGCCTGCTAGGATCCGGTCCGTGTCACTGGCCGGCCACCCCTAGAGCGGAACGACAGCTTCAGCCGGGCCGAGTCCCGGCACGATCGTCTTGCCGCCGGGCCCTGGTAGCCGCCGCCGATGCCGTTGACCTCGGCGGTGGGACGGGCCCAGACGCGCTCCAGGGTGGTGAAGCCGGCCTCGCCCAGCGTGGCGTGCGAGTGCGCGGTGCGCCGCCAGCGCTCCTGTCGAAGGGCAGCTCGGCGAAGAGCTCGCGCTCACCTGGTCGGTGAGCTCCACGACGCCGTCGTAGAAGCCGGGGATCGCCACGCGGACGGTCATCGTCGTGCAGGGCGGCGACCAGCCGGGCGGCCTCGGTGGCCGGGTTGGCACGGCCCGCCGAAGGAGCCGGAGTGGGATGTCCTGGTCCGGCCGTACAGGTCGATCTGGTCACTCGACGAGTCCGCGCATGCCGGTGCAGACCGTCGGGGTGTCCTCGGACCACATGCCGGTGTCGTGAGACGATCACGCTGTCGCAGCGAGGCGGTCGGCGCTGGTCGGCGGATCAGGGCCGGGGAAGTTCGGGGAGCCGAACTCCTCCTCGCCCTCGACGATCAGCTTGAGGTTGACGGCCGGGGCCGTCCGGCCTCGGTGGGCCGCCAGTGCGCGCGGACACCGAGCGTGTGGAAGAACACTGGCATTGTCGTCGGCGGCGCCGCGCCCGTAGAGACCGGCCGTCCTTGAGGACGGGCTCGAACGGGTCGGTGTGCCAGCCGTCCTCGCGGGCGCGGCTGGACGGTCGTGGTGGCCGTAGACCAGGACCGTGGCGGCGTCGTCGTCCCCGGAGGGCCACTCGCGAAGACCGCGGGGCGCGCCGTTGCCTCGCCGCCGCTCGTCCGTCCGTCCCCGTCTCCCAGACCTCGACGGTCGCGGGAAACCCGTCGTCCCTGAGCTTCGCCGCGCAGCCAGTCGCGCTGGTAGACGGCGAGCTGCGGGTGGCGGGCGACCTCGCGCGCGCTCGGGGGCTCCTGCCGGTCTTGAAGTCGACCACGTACGCCCGGCCCTGCCTCGTCCCTCTCCACGCGGTCCATGGAGCCGCGCACCCGCACCAGGTACTGCTCCGCCTTCAGCGTGACGTCGAAGGGGTGCTCACTGGCGACCGGCGTGCGGCCGCGTTCCAGGACGTGCCAGCGCAGGAAGCGTTCCAGGGCGTGCCCGCGCGTTCTCCTTCTCCTGCGGGACTTCCAGGGGCATCGAAGGCGAGCGCGTCCCAGACGGTGTCCAGGCGCTCCATCAGGACGGCGAGGTCGCCGGGGTGCGGCCGGACGCGACGTCGTCGGCGAGGACGTGGACCACGTGCCGAAGCCCTGGGCGGGGCCGGCCGGGGCCTCCGCCCGCACCTCGCGCCCCAGGAACCACTGGAGGGAGCAGGTGTCCGCGAGCTGGCCGAGCGCGGAGCCGGAGAGCGCCACCGGGCGCTCGCGGTCGCGCAGCGGCACCCCGCTGTGCGTCGGTTCGTACAGCCCCCACCAGCGGTCGGGGTCGGCGGCGGGGACGAGCGGCCGGTCCTCCTCGTCGCGCAGCGCGGCGAGCCGGGCGAGGCGGGCCGCGGCGGCGGACCGCAGGGCGGGGGACGCGGCGGGGTCCACGGTGGTGGACCGCAGCTCGGCGACGAGCGCGGCGACGGCGAGCGGCCGCCGGGGGCGCTGGGTGACGTCCACCGGCTCGACGCCGAGTTCGGCGAGGAAGCGGGAGGGCTGGTCGCCGTCCTCCGCCGACGCCTTGACCGCCGTGACGACCAGGCGCTCCCGGGCGCGCGTGGCGGCCACGTAGAACAGCCGCCGTTCCTCGGCCAGGAGGGCGCCGGGCGGCAGGGGTTCGGCGAGGCCGTCGCGGCCGATGCGGTCCGCCTCCAGCAGCGAGCCGCGGCGGCGCAGGTCGGGCCAGAGGCCCTCTGGACGCCGGCGACGACGACGAGCCGCCACTCAGGCCCTTGGAGCGGTGCGCGGTCATCAGCCGGACGGCGTCCGTCCGCACCGGGCGGCGGGTGAGGGTGTCGGCGGCGATGTCCTGGGCCTCCAGCTCGTCCAGGAAGTTGAGGACGTCCCGGCCGCCGACGCGTTCCTCGGCGCGGGCCGCGGTCTCGAACAGGGCGCACACCGCGTCCAGATCGCGGTCCGCGTTGCGTCCGGCCGCCCCGCCGCGGTGCGCGGCGCGGCGCAGCCGGTCGGGCCAGGGGGTGCCGTCCACAGCGCCCACAGGGCGTCTCGGCGGTGCCGCCGGGCCGCCAGCCGCTCGCGGGGCGTGCGCAGCAGCGCGCCCAGGCGCTGGGCGCCCTTGGCGTACGCCGGGTCGTGCGCGACCAGGCGCTCGGGCTCGGCGAGCGCCTCGGCGACGAGCACGTCGAGGGCCGGGGGACGGTCCGGCCGGCGGCCCGTTCCTCCTCGCGCAGGGCGCGGCCGAGCCGGCGCAGGTCGGTGCCGTCCATGCCGCCGAGCGGCGAGGTGAGCAGGGCGAGGGCGGTCTCGGGGGCGAGGGACGCGGGGGCTGCGGCAGCGTCGGGATCGTCGTCGGGGACCCTGCCCGCCGCCACCTGCTCCGCCACCACCCGCAGCGCCGTCAGCAGCGGCGCCACCGCCGGTTCGTGGCGCAGCGGGACGTCGTCGCCGTCGACCTCCACCGGTACGCCCGCCGAGGTCAGCGCGCGGCGCAGCACCGGCAGGGAGCGGGAGCCGGCGCGGACCAGGACGGCCATGTCGCCCCAGGGGACGCCGTCCTCAGGTGGGCGCGGCGCAGGATGTCGGCGACGTTGTCGGTCTCGGTCGCCTGCGGTGGGGTAGGTGTACGCCTCGACCCGGCCGCCGGGGCGTCGGCGGTCAGGTCGCGGTGGGCGCGGACGGCGGCGGCGGGAGGCGGGTGAGCGGCATCCGGGGGTGAGGAGCCGGGTGGCGGCCAGCAGCGCGGCGCCGGAGCGGCGCGAGGTGGTCAGCACGCGCACCGGGGCGGGCGTGCCGTCGCGGCGCGGGAAGGCGTCCGGGAAGTCGAGGATGCCGCCCACGTCCGCGCCGCGGAAGGCGTAGATGGACTGGTCCGGATCGCCGAAGGCGATCAGCGGGCGGCCCCCGCCGGCCAGCGCGCGCAGCAGCCGCACCTGCGCGGCGTCGGTGTCCTGGTACTCGTCCACGAAGACCGCGTCGTAGCGCGCGGCCAGGTCCGCCGCTACCTCGGGCCGTTCGGCGAGCAGGACGGCGCGGTGCACCAGTTCCGCGTAGTCGAGCACGCCGCGGGCGTCGAGGACGTCGAGGTACTCGGCGAGGAAGGCGGCCGCGGCCGCCCAGTCGCCGCGCCGGTGCGCTCGGCGAAGTCGGCCAGTTCGCCGGGCCCCAGGCCCAGTTCGCGGCTGCGGGCGAGGACGGCGCGCACCTCGTCGGCGAAGCCGCGCGTGGTCAGGCACGCGCGCAGCTCGTCCGGCCAGCGCACCGCCCCGCGCCCCTCGCGCTCCAGCTCGGTCTGGCGGCCAGCAGTCGCGCACGGTGACGTCCTGCTCGGGGCCGGAGAGCAGCCGCGGCGGCTCGCCGAAGGGCTCCCGCGTCCCGGTGCGCGCGGACCAGGGCGTGGCAGTACGAGTGGAAGGTGGTCGCCTGCGGGCGCGGGCTCCGCCGAGCCGGGCCGCCATGCGGTCGCGCAGCTCGACGGCGGCCTTGCGGCTGAAGGTGAGGACCAGGACGCGCTCGGGGCCGGCGCCCGCCGCACCCGTTCGGCGACGCTCTCGACGAGCGTGGTGGTCTTGCCGTCCCGGGCCCGGCGAGCACCAGCAGCGGCCCGGAGCCGTGCTCAACACCGCGCGCTGCGCCGCGTCCAGCCGTGCGGGGACCGCGGGACCCGGCGGGGTGCGCACCAGGCGGTACGCGCCGGCGCCGTCCGGAGCGTCCGCCGGTGCTCCGGGCGGTCCGGGCGCGACGAGCCGGAGGGGGGATGGGATCTCACGTGGGTACGGGTCCTGGTCGGTGACGGGGGCGGTCGGGGCGTAAGGGCGGTCCCGACGCTACGCCAGGAGACGGGCGGGGCGCAGATCGTCCCGGGAGTCACCCCGGGCGTTCGAGCACCTCATCCGTTCGGGGTGGCCCGGGTGCACCGTGGATCAGGTGTCGCGTTTCACACCGTCCGCACCACGCGAACCGTCCGGGACGCCGTCCCAGCGCGCCCGCGCCATCGCGATGCGGAACGGACCCGCCGGGCCGGCGGAACGCAGCGGCGTCCCCTCCTCCGGTAGCGCTCCAGGGCGCGCCCGCTCGTGGCCGGGGAGCAGGGCACCGTCCGCGCGGACGACGCGCCACCACGGCACGGCGCCCCCGTAGAGCGCCATCACCCGGCCCACCTGCCGCGGGCCCCCCTCGCCCAGCCACTCGGCCACGTCTCCGTAGGTCATCACGCGGCCCGGCGGAATCGTCTCGGCGACGGCCAGGACCCGCTCCGCGTACTCGGGCAGTGCTTCGTCGGTCACCCGGTCCATACTGCCCGCCGCCCGCGGGCCGGGACCTGCCGGGATCACCCGGAGTGCGGCGCCCGACCACAGGGCGTACGATCCGATGTCCGCGCCCCCGAAATGCACCCTGATACACCCTTGCCCGGCCGGGCCATGCCACCATCTTCCGGGCGGTGACTCTGGTGATACGAGAACGAGAAGACCAGGAAGACACGGACGAGCAGGGCGCGGGGCCTCCTGAGGAGGCGCGCGCCCCCGCGCGTTGCCCGGGAAGGGCGAAGCACAGCCCCCCGAGACGAAGGACGGCGAGGTCCACATCGACAAGGTCTCCGGCGACGAGCCGCTGCTGCCGGCCCGCGTCCACCGCCCCGCCGACCTCGTGCGCATGTTGCTGGGGATCGTCGGCATCGCCCTCGTCCTCGCCCTCGCGGCGTTCGCCCACGCCACCACGTCCGGCCTGGAGGCCGACGTCAAGGAGAGCGCGGGCCACGCACCGGCCACGCTGGCGAACCTCGCCGGGCTCACCGCCAACATCGCGATCTTCATCGTGCCGGTGGCCTTCGCCGTCGAGCGGCTGATCAAACGGGACGGGCTGCGCATCGCCGACGGCGTCCTGGCCGCCGTCCTCGCGCACGGCGTCTCCCTGGGCGCCGCCCTCTGGGTCGCCGAGGCCGCCCCCGAGACCATCCGGGACGCGCTCACCCGCACCACGCCCACCGGCGTGACCGACCCGGTCCACGGCTACCTCGCCCCCGTGATCGCCTACATGACGGCCGTCGGCATGTCCCGGCGCCCGCGCTGGCGGGTCGCCATGTGGGCGGTGCTGCTGCTGGACGCCTTCGCCGTGGTGGTCAACGGCTACTCGACGCCGTTCTCGATCGTCATCACCGTGCTCATCGGCTGGACCGTCGCCTACGGCACGCTCTACGCCGTCGGCTCCCCCAACGTCCGCCCGACCGGCCAGCACCTGCTGCACGGCCTGCGCCGCGTCGGCTTCCGGCCGGTGACCGCCCTGCGCACCGAGGACCCGGGCGACACCGAGTCCCACGACCGGGGCCGGCGCTACGTCGTCACCCTGGAGGACGGCCCGCCGCTCGACGTCACCGTCGTCGACCGCGAGCAGCAGGCCAGGGCTTCTTCTACCGGGTCTACCAGCGCCTGGCGCTGCGCGCCTTCACCCAGCGGCGCAGCCTCCAGTCGCTCCGCCAGGCCCTCGAACAGGAGGCGCTGCTCGCCTACGCGGCCATCGCCGCCGGCGCCAACGCGCCCAAGCTGATCGCCACCTCCGAGCTCGGCCCGGACGCGGTGATGCTGGTGTACGAGCACATCGGCGGCCGCCGGCTCGACACCATCCCGGACGAGGAGCTCACCGACGAGCTGCTGGCCAGCGCCTTCCGCCAGGTGGAGGCCCTCCAGTCGCGGCGCATCGCCCACCGCCGGCTCGACAGCGACTCGCTCCTGGTGGATCGTTCCGGCAATGTCGTCCTCACCGACCTGCGCGGCGGTGAGATCGCGGCCGGCGACATCGTCCTGCGGATGGACGTCGCCCAGCTGCTCACCACCCTCGGCCTGCGGGTCGGCGCCGAGCGCGTGGTCGCCTCGGCGGTCTCCGTCCTCGGCCCGGACGCGGTCGCCGACAGCCTGCCGCTGCTCCAGCCGATGGCGCTGACCCGCGCCAGCCGGGCCACCCTGCGCCGGATCGCCCGCGAGCGCTCCCGCCGCGAGCGGGACGCGGTGCTGGAGGCGTCCCGGCTCGCCAAGGAGGAACGGGCCCGCGAGGCGCGCGGAGCGGGGCTCGGGGGAGGCCGACGCCCGCAAGGCGCTCAAGGCCGAGAAGGCCGAGAAGAAGGCCGAGCGGAAGGCGGAGAAGCAGGCCCTGGACGAGGCGGCCGAGGAGGCCCGCGAGGAGGACCTGCTGGCCCAGATCCGCCGTCAGGTCCTGCTGATCCGGCCGCAGGCGCCGATAGAGCCCGTCCGGCTGGAGCGCATCCGGCCGCGCACGCTGATCAGCTCGATCGCGGGCGCGATCGCCGCGTACTTCCTGCTCTCGCAGCTCTCGCACGTCCGGTTCGGCGACATCGTCGAGCAGGCCAACTGGGGCTGGGTCGCGGCGGCCGCCGCGTTCTCCGCGCTGAGCTACTTCGCGGCCGCCATGCGGCTGCTGGGCTTCGTCCCGGAGAAGGTGCCCTTCCTGCGACGGTGATGGCCCAGGTCGCGGGGTCCTTCGTCAAGCTGGTCGCCCCGGCGGCGGTCGGCGGCGTGGCGCTGAACTCCCGCTTCCTGCAAACGGGCGGGGATCCGGCCGGGGCTCGCGGTGGCCAGCGTCGGCGCCTCCGAACTGTTCGGCCTGGCCGCCCACATCCTGCTGCTGCTGACCTTCGGCTACATCACCGGCACCGAGCGGACGTCGTCCCCGCTGCCGCCGTCCCGCACGATCATCGGCGGGCTGCTGACGGCGGCGGTGCTGGTGCTGGTGGTCACCGCGATCCCGTTCCTGCGCAAGTTCGTCTCGACGCGGGTGCGGTCGCTGTTCGCGGGTGTGGTGCCGCGCATGCTGGACCTCCTCCAGCGGCCGCGGAAGCTGGTCAACGGCATCGGCGGCATGCTGCTGCTGACCGCCGCGTTCGTGATGTGCCTGGACACCTCGATCCGGGCCTTCGGCGGGGACATGAGCTACGCCAGCGTCGCGGTGATCTTCCTCGCGGGCAACGCGCTGGGCTCGGCCGCGCCGACGCCGGGCGGCGTGGGCGCGGTCGAGGGCGTCCTCATCGGCGCGCTGACCCTGGCGGGACTTCCGGCGGACATCGCGACGCCCGCGGTGCTGCTGTACCGCCTGCTGACGTTCTGGCTGCCGGTGCTGCCGGGCTGGCTCTGCTTCAACCAGCTGACGCGCAAGGGAGCGATCTAGGGCGTGTCCGAGGGAGCCGTCTATCCCGCGACGGACCGCCGTTCGCGGGCGAACACCCACGCCGTCAGCAGCGTCGTCGCGCACAGCGCGGTCCCCGCCGCGACGAGGCTGGTGCGCAGGCCCGGCAGCGCGAAGTCCTCGCCGTCGCCCGCCACCAGCGCGCCGAAGACCGCGACGGCCAGCGCCCCGCCGGTCTGGCGCACGGCGTTGAACAGCCCCGAGGCCGTACCGACCTGGTGCGCGGGGACGGCGTCCATCAGCAGCGCGGTGAGCGCGGGCATCGCCAGCGCGCCGCCCACCCCCATGGGGACGAGCAGGAGCACCACCTGCCACACCGGAGTGCTCTCCCCCAGCGGCAGCAGCGCGAACATCGCCCCGGCCAGCACCGCCTGGCCCACCAGGATCACCGGGCGGCGGCCCAGCCGCTCGGCCAGACGAGGGGACAGCAGGTTCGCCGCGGTGATCACCGCGGACAGGGGGACGAACATCAGCCCCGCCGCCGTCCCGACATGCCGCGCAGCTGCTGGTAGTAGAGGCCGAGCAGGAACACCACGCCGTAGAAGCCGCAGTTCGAGGCGAAGCCGACGACCAGCGGCAGGGCGACACCGCGCTGCCGGAACATGCCCAGCGGCACCATGGGCTCCCGGTGGCGCCGTTCGGCGACGACGAAGGCCAGGCCGGAGAGGACCGCGACGGCCAGCGCCCCGACGGCCGTGGGCGAGGACCAGCCCGCGTGCCCGCCCTCGATGACCGCGAAGGTCAGACCGGTCAGGGTGAGGACGGCGGCGGCCTGCCCCGCCGGGTCGAGCGACCGGGGCCGGCGCGGGGACGGCGCGGTGCGGACGAGGAGCGCCAGGGCGGCCGCCCCCACGGGGATGTTGAGCAGGAAGACGGCCCGCCACCCGGCCGTCTCGGTGAGCAGCCCGCCCAGCACCGGCCCGGCGGCCAGGGCGACCGAGCCGCCCACCGTCCACAGCGCGAGGGCGCGCGCCGGCGGGCCGGGTCCTCGTACGCCTGCCGGATCAGCGCCAGCGAGGCGGGCATCACGACGGCCGCCGCCCCGCCCTGGGCGATGCGCGCGGCGATCAGCCAGCCGATGCCGGGCGCGAGGGCGCAGCCGAGGGACGCGAGGGTGAACAGCGCGACGCCCACGGTGTAGGCGCGCCGGGCGCCCGCGCGGTCGGCGAGCGCCCCCGCGGAGAGCATCAGCGCCGCGAACATCAGCGTGTAGGCGTCAACGACCCACTGGAGTCCGGTCATTCCGCCGTGCAGGGACGAACGGATCGCGGGCAGCGCGATGGTGACGGCGGAGACGTCGATGGTGATGACGGTGAAGCCGAGGAGGGAGACGATCAGTGCGGCGGACGGGGGACGGCGCCCCGGGGCGGCCCGCGGGAGGCGCGGCCGCCCGTACCGGGTGCGGGGCGGTGACGGACGGTATGCCGGACTCGTCCGACGACATGGGAACTCCTTCTCCAGGAGGGGCAGCGGCGCCGTACCACAACGCCGCTGTGCCACAAGGGAATCGACGCGGCCGGCCCCGCCGCCCCGGCCGCGGCCCGGCGCCGTGCGCCCCCTGGGTCCGCGGCGGCCGGGGCGGCGGGGCGCGGCCGCGTCGATTCCCTTGTGGCCACAGCGGCGTTGTGGTACGGCGCCGCTGCCCCTCCTGGAGAAGGAGTTCCCATGTCGTCGGACGAGTCCGGCATACCGTCCGTCACCGCCCCGCACCCGGTACGGGCGGCCGCGCCTCCCGCGGGCCGCCCCGGGGCGCCGTCCCCGTCCGCCGCACTGATCGTCTCCCTCCTCGGCTTCACCGTCATCACCATCGACGTCTCCGCCGTCACCATCGCGCTGCCCGCGATCCGTTCGTCCCTGCACGGCGGAATGACCGGACTCCAGTGGGTCGTTGACGCCTACACGCTGATGTTCGCGGCGCTGATGCTCTCCGCGGGGGGCGCTCGCCGACCGCGCGGGCGCCCGGCGCGCCTACACCGTGGGCGTCGCGCTGTTCACCCTCGCGTCCCTCGGCTGCGCCCTCGCGCCCGGCATCGGCTGGCTGATCGCCGCGCGCATCGCCCAGGGCGGGGGCGGCGGCCGTCGTGATGCCCGCCTCGCTGGCGCTGATCCGGCAGGCGTACGAGGACCCGGCCCGCCGGGCGCGCGCCCTCGCGCTGTGGGACGGTGGGCGGCTCGGTCGCCCTGGCCGCCGGGCCGGTGCTGGGCGGGCTGCTCACCGAGACGGCCGGGTGGCGGGCCGTCTTCCTGCTCAACATCCCCGTGGGGGCGGCCGCCCTGGCGCTCCTCGTCCGCACCGCGCCGTCCCCGCGCCGGCCCCGGTCGCTCGACCCGGCGGGGCAGGCCGCCGCCGTCCTCACCCTGACCGGTCTGACCTTCGCGGTCATCGAGGGCGGGCACGCGGGCTGGTCCTCGCCCACGGCCGTCGGGGCGCTGGCCGTCGCGGTCCTCTCCGGCCTGGCC
Source organism: Streptomyces thioluteus (assembly GCF_039535865.1). Taxonomy (NCBI): domain Bacteria; kingdom Bacillati; phylum Actinomycetota; class Actinomycetes; order Kitasatosporales; family Streptomycetaceae; genus Streptomyces; species Streptomyces thioluteus. The sequence goes on along the minus strand of NZ_BAAAXZ010000101.1, from coordinate 16,996 downwards.
TTCGTCGTCGCCGAACGGCGCCACCGGGAGCCCATGGTGCCGCTGGGCATGTTCCGGCAGCGCGGTGTCGCCCTGCCGCTGGTCGTCGGCTTCGCCTCGAACTGCGGCTTCTACGGCGTGGTGTTCCTGCTCGGCCTCTACTACCAGCAGCTGCGCGGCATGTCGGGGACGGCGGCGGGGCTGATGTTCGTCCCCCTGTCCGCGGTGATCACCGCGGCGAACCTGCTGTCCCCTCGTCTGGCCGAGCGGCTGGGCCGCCGCCCGGTGATCCTGGTGGGCCAGGCGGTGCTGGCCGGGGCGATGTTCGCGCTGCTGCCGCTGGGGGAGAGCACTCCGGTGTGGCAGGTGGTGCTCCTGCTCGTCCCCATGGGGGTGGGCGGCGCGCTGGCGATGCCCGCGCTCACCGCGCTGCTGATGGACGCCGTCCCCGCGCACCAGGTCGGTACGGCCTCGGGGCTGTTCAACGCCGTGCGCCAGACCGGCGGGGCGCTGGCCGTCGCGGTCTTCGGCGCGCTGGTGGCGGGCGACGGCGAGGACTTCGCGCTGCCGGGCCTGCGCACCAGCCTCGTCGCGGCGGGGACCGCGCTGTGCGCGACGACGCTGCTGACGGCGTGGGTGTTCGCCCGCGAACGGCGGTCCGTCGCGGGATAGACGGCTCCCTCGGACACGCCCTAGATCGCTCCCTTGCGCGTCAGCTGGTTGAAGCAGAGCCAGCCCGGCAGCACCGGCAGCCAGAACGTCAGCAGGCGGTACAGCAGCACCGCGGGCGTCGCGATGTCCGCCGGAAGTCCCGCCAGGGTCAGCGCGCCGATGAGGACGCCCTCGACCGCGCCCACGCCGCCCGGCGTCGGCGCGGCCGAGCCCAGCGCGTTGCCCGCGAGGAAGATCACCGCGACGCTGGCGTAGCTCATGTCCCCGCCGAAGGCCCGGATCGAGGTGTCCAGGCACATCACGAACGCGGCGGTCAGCAGCAGCATGCCGCCGATGCCGTTGACCAGCTTCCGCGGCCGCTGGAGGAGGTCCAGCATGCGCGGCACCACACCCGCGAACAGCGACCGCACCCGCGTCGAGACGAACTTGCGCAGGAACGGGATCGCGGTGACCACCAGCACCAGCACCGCCGCCGTCAGCAGCCCGCCGATGATCGTGCGGGACGGCGGCAGCGGGGACGACGTCCGCTCGGTGCCGGTGATGTAGCCGAAGGTCAGCAGCAGCAGGATGTGGGCGGCCAGGCCGAACAGTTCGGAGGCGCCGACGCTGGCCACCGCGAGCCCCGGCCGGATCCCCGCCCGTTGCAGGAAGCGGGAGTTCAGCGCCACGCCGCCGACCGCCGCCGGGGCGACCAGCTTGACGAAGGACCCCGCGACCTGGGCCATCACCGTCCGCAGGAAGGGCACCTTCTCCGGGACGAAGCCCAGCAGCCGCATGGCGGCCGCGAAGTAGCTCAGCGCGGAGAACGCGGCGGCCGCCGCGACCCAGCCCCAGTTGGCCTGCTCGACGATGTCGCCGAACCGGACGTGCGAGAGCTGCGAGAGCAGGAAGTACGCGGCGATCGCGCCCGCGATCGAGCTGATCAGCGTGCGCGGCCGGATGCGCTCCAGCCGGACGGGCTCTATCGGCGCCTGCGGCCGGATCAGCAGGACCTGACGGCGGATCTGGGCCAGCAGGTCCTCCTCGCGGGCCTCCTCGGCCGCCTCGTCCAGGGCCTGCTTCTCCGCCTTCCGCTCGGCCTTCTTCTCGGCCTTCTCGGCCTTGAGCGCCTTGCGGGCGTCGGCCTCCCCCGAGCCCCGCTCCGCGCGCTCGCGGGCCCGTTCCTCCTTGGCGAGCCGGGACGCCTCCAGCACCGCGTCCCGCTCGCGGCGGGAGCGCTCGCGGGCGATCCGGCGCAGGGTGGCCCGGCTGGCGCGGGTCAGCGCCATCGGCTGGAGCAGCGGCAGGCTGTCGGCGACCGCGTCCGGGCCGAGGACGGAGACCGCCGAGGCGACCACGCGCTCGGCGCCGACCCGCAGGCCGAGGGTGGTGAGCAGCTGGGCGACGTCCATCCGCAGGACGATGTCGCCGGCCGCGATCTCACCGCCGCGCAGGTCGGTGAGGACGACATTGCCGGAACGATCCACCAGGAGCGAGTCGCTGTCGAGCCGGCGGTGGGCGATGCGCCGCGACTGGAGGGCCTCCACCTGGCGGAAGGCGCTGGCCAGCAGCTCGTCGGTGAGCTCCTCGTCCGGGATGGTGTCGAGCCGGCGGCCGCCGATGTGCTCGTACACCAGCATCACCGCGTCCGGGCCGAGCTCGGAGGTGGCGATCAGCTTGGGCGCGTTGGCGCCGGCGGCGATGGCCGCGTAGGCGAGCAGCGCCTCCTGTTCGAGGGCCTGGCGGAGCGACTGGAGGCTGCGCCGCTGGGTGAAGGCGCGCAGCGCCAGGCGCTGGTAGACCCGGTAGAAGAAGCCCTGGGCCTGCTGCTCGCGGTCGACGACGGTGACGTCGAGCGGCGGGCCGTCCTCCAGGGTGACGACGTAGCGCCGGCCCCGGTCGTGGGACTCGGTGTCGCCCGGGTCCTCGGTGCGCAGGGCGGTCACCGGCCGGAAGCCGACGCGGCGCAGGCCGTGCAGCAGGTGCTGGCCGGTCGGGCGGACGTTGGGGGAGCCGACGGCGTAGAGCGTGCCGTAGGCGACGGTCCAGCCGATGAGCACGGTGATGACGATCGAGAACGGCGTCGAGTAGCCGTTGACCACCACGGCGAAGGCGTCCAGCAGCAGCACCGCCCACATGGCGACCCGCCAGCGCGGGCGCCGGGACATGCCGACGGCCGTCATGTAGGCGATCACGGGGGCGAGGTAGCCGTGGACCGGGTCGGTCACGCCGGTGGGCGTGGTGCGGGTGAGCGCGTCCCGGATGGTCTCGGGGGCGGCCTCGGCGACCCAGAGGGCGGCGCCCAGGGAGACGCCGTGCGCGAGGACGGCGGCCAGGACGCCGTCGGCGATGCGCAGCCCGTCCCGTTTGATCAGCCGCTCGACGGCGAAGGCCACCGGCACGATGAAGATCGCGATGTTGGCGGTGAGCCCGGCGAGGTTCGCCAGCGTGGCCGGTGCGTGGCCCGCGCTCTCCTTGACGTCGGCCTCCAGGCCGGACGTGGTGGCGTGGGCGAACGCCGCGAGGGCGAGGACGAGGGCGATGCCGACGATCCCCAGCAACATGCGCACGAGGTCGGCGGGGCGGTGGACGCGGGCCGGCAGCAGCGGCTCGTCGCCGGAGACCTTGTCGATGTGGACCTCGCCGTCCTTCGTCTCGGGGGGGCTGTGCTTCGCCCTTCCCGGGCAACGCGCGGGGGGCGCGCGCCTCCTCAGGAGGCCCCGCGCCCTGCTCGTCCGTGTCTTCCTGGTCTTCTCGTTCTCGTATCACCAGAGTCACCGCCCGGAAGATGGTGGCATGGCCCGGCCGGGCAAGGGTGTATCAGGGTGCATTTCGGGGGCGCGGACATCGGATCGTACGCCCTGTGGTCGGGCGCCGCACTCCGGGTGATCCCGGCAGGTCCCGGCCCGCGGGCGGCGGGCAGTATGGACCGGGTGACCGACGAAGCACTGCCCGAGTACGCGGAGCGGGTCCTGGCCGTCGCCGAGACGATTCCGCCGGGCCGCGTGATGACCTACGGAGACGTGGCCGAGTGGCTGGGCGAGGGGGGCCCGCGGCAGGTGGGCCGGGTGATGGCGCTCTACGGGGGCGCCGTGCCGTGGTGGCGCGTCGTCCGCGCGGACGGTGCCCTGCTCCCCGGCCACGAGCGGCGCGCCCTGGAGCGCTACCGGGAGGAGGGGACGCCGCTGCGTTCCGCCGGCCCGGCGGGTCCGTTCCGCATCGCGATGGCGCGGGCGCGCTGGGACGGCGTCCCGGACGGTTCGCGTGGTGCGGACGGTGTGAAACGCGACACCTGATCCACGGTGCACCCGGGCCACCCGAACGGATGAGGTGCTCGAACGCCCGGGGTGACTCCCGGGACGATCTGCGCCCCGCCCGTCTCCTGGCGTAGCGTCGGGGACCGCCCTTACCGCCCCGACCGCCCCCGTCACCGACCAGGACCCGTAACCCACGTGAGATCCCATCCCCCCTCCGGCTCGTCGCGCCCGGACCGCCCGGAGCACCGGCGGACGCTCCGGGACGGCGCCGGCGCGTACCGCCTGGTGCGCACCCCGCCGGGTCCCGCGGTCCCCGCACGGCTGGACGCGGCGCAGCGCGCGGTGGTTGAGCACGGCTCCGGGCCGCTGCTGGTGCTCGCCGGGCCCGGGACGGGCAAGACCACCACGCTCGTCGAGAGCGTCGCCGAACGGGTGCGGCGGGGCGCCGGCCCCGAGCGCGTCCTGGTCCTCACCTTCAGCCGCAAGGCCGCCGTCGAGCTGCGCGACCGCATGGCGGCCCGGCTCGGCGGAGCCCGCGCCCCGCAGGCGACCACCTTCCACTCGTACTGCCACGCCCTGGTCCGCGCGCACCGGGACGCGGAGCCCTTCGGCGAGCCGCCGCGGCTGCTCTCCGGCCCCGAGCAGGACGTCACCGTGCGCGACCTGCTGGCCGGCCAGACCGAGCTGGAGCGCGAGGGGCGCGGGGCGGTGCGCTGGCCGGACGAGCTGCGCGCGTGCCTGACCACGCGCGGCTTCGCCGACGAGGTGCGCGCCGTCCTCGCCCGCAGCCGCGAACTGGGCCTGGGGCCCGGCGAACTGGCCGACTTCGCCGAGCGCACCCGGCGCGGCGACTGGGCGGCCGCGGCCGCCTTCCTCGCCGAGTACCTCGACGTCCTCGACGCCCGCGGCGTGCTCGACTACGCGGAACTGGTGCACCGCGCCGTCCTGCTCGCCGAACGGCCCGAGGTAGCGGCGGACCTGGCCGCGCGCTACGACGCGGTCTTCGTGGACGAGTACCAGGACACCGACGCCGCGCAGGTGCGGCTGCTGCGCGCGCTGGCCGGCGGGGGCCGCCCGCTGATCGCCTTCGGCGATCCGGACCAGTCCATCTACGCCTTCCGCGGCGCGGACGTGGGCGGCATCCTCGACTTCCCGGACGCCTTCCCGCGCCGCGACGGCACGCCCGCCCCGGTGCGCGTGCTGACCACCTCGCGCCGCTCCGGCGCCGCGCTGCTGGCCGCCACCCGGCTCCTCACCGCCCGGATGCCGCTCACCCGCCTCCCGGCCGCCGCCGTCCGCGCCCACCGCGACCTGACCGCCGACCGCCCCGGCGGCCGGGTCGAGGCGTACACCTACCCCACCGCAGGCGCCGAGACCGACAACGTCGCCGACATCCTGCGCCGCGCCCACCTGGAGGACGGCGTCCCCTGGGGCGACATGGCCGTCCTGGTCCGCGCCGGCTCCCGCTCCCTGCCGGTGCTGCGCCGCGCGCTGACCTCGGCGGGCGTACCGGTGGAGGTCGACGGCGACGACGTCCCGCTGCGCCACGAACCGGCGGTGGCGCCGCTGCTGACGGCGCTGCGGGTGGTGGCGGAGCAGGTGGCGGCGGGCAGGGTCCCCGACGACGATCCCGACGCTGCCGCAGCCCCCGCGTCCCTCGCCCCCGAGACCGCCCTCGCCCTGCTCACCTCGCCGCTCGGCGGCATGGACGGCACCGACCTGCGCCGGCTCGGCCGCGCCCTGCGCGAGGAGGAACGGGCCGCCGGCCGGACCGTCCCCCGGCCCTCGGACGTGCTCGTCGCCGAGGCGCTCGCCGAGCCCGAGCGCCTGGTCGCGCACGACCCGGCGTACGCCAAGGGCGCCCAGCGCCTGGGCGCGCTGCTGCGCACCGCCCGCGAGCGGCTGGCGGCCGGCGGCACCGCCGAGGACGCCCTGTGGGCGCTGTGGGACGGCACCCCCTGGCCCGACCGGCTGCGCCGCGCCGCGCACCGCGGCGGGGCGGCCGGACGCAAACGCGGACCGCGATCTGGACGCGGTGTGCGCCCTGTTCGAGACCGCGGCCCGCGCCGAGGAACGCGTCGGCGGCCGGGACGTCCTCAACTTCCTGGACGAGCTGGAGGCCCAGGACATCGCCGCCGACACCCTCACCCGCCGCCCGGTGCGGACGGACGCCGTCCGGCTGATGACCGCGCACCGCTCCAAGGGCCTGGAGTGGCGGCTCGTCGTCGTCGCCGGCGTCCAGGAGGGCCTCTGGCCCGACCTGCGCCGCCGCGGCTCGCTGCTGGAGGCGGACCGCATCGGCCGCGACGGCCTCGCCGAACCCCTGCCGCCCGGCGCCCTCCTGGCCGAGGAACGGCGGCTGTTCTACGTGGCCGCCACGCGCGCCCGGGAGCGCCTGGTCGTCACGGCGGTCAAGGCGTCGGCGGAGGACGGCGACCAGCCCTCCCGCTTCCTCGCCGAACTCGGCGTCGAGCCGGTGGACGTCACCCAGCGCCCCCGGCGGCCGCTCGCCGTCGCCGCGCTCGTCGCCGAGCTGCGGTCCACCACCGTGGACCCCGCCGCGTCCCCCGCCCTGCGGTCCGCCGCCGCGGCCCGCCTCGCCCGGCTCGCCGCGCTGCGCGACGAGGAGGACCGGCCGCTCGTCCCCGCCGCCGACCCCGACCGCTGGTGGGGGCTGTACGAACCGACGCACAGCGGGGTGCCGCTGCGCGACCGCGAGCGCCCGGTGGCGCTCTCCGGCTCCGCGCTCGGCCAGCTCGCGGACACCTGCTCCCTCCAGTGGTTCCTGGGGCGCGAGGTGCGGGCGGAGGCCCCGGCCGGCCCCGCCCAGGGCTTCGGCAACGTGGTCCACGTCCTCGCCGACGACGTCGCGTCCGGCCGCACCCCGGCCGACCTCGCCGTCCTGATGGAGCGCCTGGACACCGTCTGGGACGCGCTCGCCTTCGATGCCCCCTGGAAGTCCCGCCAGGAGAAGGAGAACGCGCGGGCCGCCCTGGAACGCTTCCTGCGCTGGCACGTCCTGGAACGCGGCCGCACGCCGGTCGCCAGTGAGCACCCCTTCGACGTCACGCTGAAGGCGGAGCAGTACCTGGTGCGGGTGCGCGGCTCCATGGACCGCGTGGAGAGGGACGAGGCGGGCCGGGCGTACGTGGTCGACTTCAAGACCGGCAGGAGCGCCCCGAGCGCCGCCGAGGTCGCCCGCCACCCGCAGCTCGCCGTCTACCAGCTGGCGGTCGGGCAGGGCGCGGTGGACGACCTGTTCGACGGCGAGCGGCCCCGGTCCGGCGGCGCGGAACTGGTCCAGCTGCGGCAGGGCGCGGTGAAGCGGGACGGCGGGGACGCGCTGCCGAAGGTCCAGGCGCAGGAGTCCCTGGAGACCTCGGGCGACGGCTGGGTCGGCGAACTCCTGGCCACGGCGGCCGGCCGCGTCCTGGACGAACGCTTCGCCCCGCGCCCCGGCCAGCACTGCACGCACTGTGCCTTCCGGGCAGCGTGCTCGGCGAGGCCGGAGGGGCGGCAGGTGGTGGAGTGAGCACGCCCCGGGCCCTGTCAGCGGTCCCCGTTACCGTGAGGGACATGACGCCGCGCCTCACCGACCCCGAGCAGCTCAAGGACCTGCTCGGCATCCCCCTTCACCCCCGAGCAGACGGCCTGCATCACCGCCCCGCCCGCCCCCCAGGTGATCGTCGCCGGCGCCGGCTCCGGCAAGACCACCGTGATGGCCGCCCGCGTCGTCTGGCTGGTCGGCACCGGCCAGGTGGCACCCGAGCGCGTACTCGGCCTCACCTTCACCAACAAGGCGGCCGGCGAACTCGCCGACCGCGTCCGCAAGGCGCTGGCCAAGGCCGGCGTCACCGCCGGTGAGGCCACCGACGAGGACGGCCCCGGCGAGCCGCAGATCTCCACGTACCACGCCTTCGCCGGCCGCCTCCTCAAGGAGCACGGCCTGCGCATCGGCCTGGAGCCCACCGCCCGGCTCCTCGCGGACGCCACCCGCTTCCAGCTCGCCGCCCGCGTCCTGCGCTCCTCGCCGGGCCCGCACCCCGCGCTCACCACGCCCGTTCGCCGACCTCGTCGCCGACCTCCTCGCCCTCGACGGCGAGCTCGCCGAGCACCTGGTCGACCCGGCCGCCCTGCGGGCCCACGACGAGGAGCTGCTCTCCGCGCTCGAAGGAGCCCGGCTCACCAACGCCGACCTGCGCAAGGCCCCCGAGACCGCCCGCGCCCGCCGCGAGCTGACCGGCCTCGTCGAGGCGTACCGCGCGGAGAAGCGCGCCCGCGACCTCCTCGACTTCGGCGACCAGATAGCCCTCTCCGCCGAGACCGCCCGCACCCGCCCCGAGGTCGGCCGCATCCTGCGCGAGCAGTTCGAGGTGGTCCTCCTCGACGAGTACCAGGACACCTCCGTCGCCCAACGCCTCCTGCTCGCCGGCCTGTTCGGGGCCGGCACGGGCCACGCCGTCACCGCCGTCGGCGACCCCTGCCAGGCCATCTACGGCTGGCGCGGCGCCTCCGTGGCCAACCTCGACGACTTCCCGCGCCACTTCCCGCACGCCGACGGCCGCCCCGCGAACCGCTACGCCCTCGGCGAGAACCGGCGCAGCGGCGGCCGCCTCCTCCGCCTGGCCAACGGCCTGGCCGCGCCGCTGCGCGAGCGCCACGAGGGCGTCGAGGCGCTGCGCCCGCGCCCGGCGCCGAGCACGACGGGCTGGTGCGCTGCGCCCTGCTGCCCACCCAGGCCGAGGAACTGGCCTGGCTGGCCGACTCGATCGCCCACCTGGTGCGCACCGGCACCCGCCCCGGCGACGTCGCCGTCCTGTGCCGCACCGCCACCGACTTCGCCCGCATCCAGGGCGCGCTCGTCGGCGGGACGTCCCCGTCGAGGTCGTCGGCCTGTCCGGGCTGCTGCACCTGCCGGAGATCGCCGACCTGGTTGCCGTCTGCGAGGTGCTCCAGGACCCCACGGCCAACGCCGCGCTCGTCCGCTGCTGACCGGCCCGCGCTGGCGCATCGGCGCCCGTGACCTGGCGCTCCTCGGCCGCCGCGCGCGCACCCTCGTCCCGTACGGCGCCGCCGGCACGGACCCCGGACGCCGGCTCGCCGAGGCCGTCGAGGGCCGCGACCCGGCCGAGATGATCTCCCTCGCCGACGCGCTCGACACCTTCCTCACGGCCGGGGACGCCCCGGACGACGGCCTGCCGTTCTCGGCCGACGCCCGGGTCCGCTTCGCCCGCCTCGCGACGGAGCTGCGCGAGCTGCGGCGCTGCCTGGCCGATCCGCTGATGGACGTCCTGCACCGCGTCCTCGCGACCACCGGTCTGGACGTCGAGCTCTCCGCCTCCCCGCACGCGCTGGCGGCCCGCCGCCGCGAGACGCTCGACCAGTTCCTCGGACATCGCCGCGGGCTTCGCCGGCCTGGACGGGGACGCCGGGCTCTCCGCCTTCCTGGCTTCCTGCGCACGGCCGTGCAGTACGAGAAGGGCCCTCGACAGCTCGCTGCCCGGCGCGGAGGACACGGTCAAGGTCCTCACCGCCCACAAGTCGAAGGGCCTGGAGTGGGACGTCGTCGCCGTCCCGTCTCGTCGCGCGGACGTTCCCCAGCGAGCAGCCGCGCGAGTCCTGGACGGCCCAGGCCCGGGTCCTGCCGCACGCCCTGCGCGGCGACGCGGACACCCTCCCCGACGTCACGTCCTGGGACGCCAAGGGCCTGGCGGCGTTCAAGACGGAGATGAAGGAGCACCAGTCCGTCGAGGAACTCCGCCTCGGCTACGTCACCTTCACCCGCCCCCGCTCCCTGCTGCTGGGCTCCGGCCACTGGTGGGGCCCCGAGCAGAAGCGCCCCCGCGGCCCGTCCGCCTTCCTGCACGCCCTGCGCGAGCACTGCGAGGCGGGCCACGGCGAGATCGAGGCCTGGGCGGACGCGCCCGCACCGACCCGTTCGAGCCCGTCCTCAAGGACGGCCGGCTCTACGGGCGCGGCGCCGCCGACGACCAAGGGCCAGGTGTTCTTCCACACGCTCGGTGTCCGCGCGCACCTGGCGGACCACCGCCCGGACGGCCCAGGCCGTCAACCTCAAGCTCGATCGTCGAGGGCCGCAGGAGTGAGTTCGGCTCCCCCGAACTTCCCGGCCCTGATCCGCGACCGCGCGGCGACCCGCCTCGCCTGCGACAAGCTCGTCGATCGTCTCCGACACCGGCATGTGGTCCGAGGACACCCCGACGGTCGCACCGGCATGCGCGGACTCGTCGAGTGCCAGATCGACCTGTACGGGCCGGACCAGGACATCCACTCCGGCTCCTTCGGCGGGGCCGTGCCCCAAACCCTAAGCCACCGAGCCGCCCGGCTTGGTCGCCGCCCTGCACGACGAGGACGCCGCGTGGCGATCCCCGGCTTCTACGACGGCGTCGTGGAGCTCACCGACCGTGAGCGCGAGCTCTTCGCCGAGCGGCCCTTCGACGAGGAGCGCTGGCGGCGCACCGCGCACTCGCACGCCACGCTGGGCGAGGCCGGCTTCACCACCCTGGAGCGCGTCTGGGCCCGTCCCACCGCCGAGGTCACGGCATCGGCGGCGGGCGTACCAGGGCCCCGGCGGCAAGACGATCGTGCCGGACTCGGCCCGGCTGATAGCTGTCGTTCCGCCTGGGTGGGCCGGCCAGGACACGGACCGGATCCAGCAGGCCGTGCGGCGAGTGGACGGCGATCCTGCCTCCCGCCGGCATCCGTTCACGGGATCACGTTCACCGGGGGCCACCCGCCCTGTCTGACGCCGCTGACCACCCCGCGCTCCGAGTCCGTCGTCCGGGCCATGGCCGCGCCTTCGGGCAGAAGATCCGCTTCACCCGCGAGGGCGGCTCCCGGACCCCGCCGCGACCTGCAGGACGTCCTGGGCGTCCCCGTGCTGTCCTCGGCATCTCGGTGCCCTCGGACGGCTGGCACGCGCCGAACGAGAAGGTCGAGCTCGACCTCCTCATGAAGGGCGTGGAGACCGCGGCCCACCTCTGGGGCGACCTCGCCGCGGGCCCGGCGGGCACTAGCGGGCCGCACCGGCCCCAGACGCACCACGACCATCACCACAGGGGGAGTTGGAAGCAGCCCGTGACCACCTGGACCGCATTCCCGGCCGACCGTCCCATCACGCTCAGCGGCGCGAGCGGCATCGACCGCGCCGCCGGCACCACCGCCTGGACGAGGGCATGGCTGGCGGCGGCCTGGAGCCACCCCTCGACCCGGGTCTTCGTGGTCTCCGGGGGACAGGCGCTGATCGACGACACCCCCGACGGCCGTACGGAGCTGGTGATGACGCCGGCCTTCGAGGCCCCCGTCACCGAGACGCACCGCTACTTCCTCGGCCAGGACGAGGACGGGGTGGCCTACTTCGCCCTGCAGAAGGACACCCTGCCCGGCCGCATGGACCAGTCGGCGCGCCCGGCCGGGCTGCGCGAGGCGGGCCTGCTCCTGTCGCCGCGCGACGCCGGCCTGCTGGTGCACTGCGGTGGCCCTGGAGAACTGGCAGCGGCTGCACCGCATTCTGCTCGCGCTGCGGCGAGCGCACCGTCATCGCCGCCGCCGGTCACATCCGCCGCTGCCAGGCCTGCGGCGCCGAGCACTACCCGCGGACCGACCCCGCGGTGATCATGCTGGTCACGGACGACCGGACCGCGCCCTGCTGGGCCGCCAGATGCACTGGCCGGAGGGCCGCTTCTCCACGCTCGCCGGCTTCGTCGAGCCCGGCGAGTCCATCGAGCAGGCGGTGCGGCCGCGAGGTCGCCGAGGAGGCCGGCGTGGTGGTGGGCGAGGTGGAGTACGTCGCCAGCCAGCCCTGGCCGTTCCCGTCCAGCCTGATGCTGGGCTTCCGGGCGCGTGCCGTCTCCTCCGAGATCCAGGTGGACGGCGAGGAGATCCACGAGGCGCGCTGGTTCTCCCGGGAAGAGCTGCGGGCCGCGTTCAAGTCCGGGGAGGTGCTGCCTCCCACCGGAATCTCGATCGCAGCCCGGCTGGTCGAGCTCTGGTACGGCGAGCCCCTGCCGTAGGCGGAGTGCCGTAAGCCGGGGGTCAGACGCCGACCCCGATCTTGGCCTTGACCTGGGCGAGAGAGGGGTTGTGAGCGTGGAGCCGTCGGCGAACAGCAGGGTCGGCACCGTCTGGTTGCCCCCGTTGGCCTTCTCCACGAAGACCGCCGACTCCGGGTCGAGCTCGATGTTCACCTCGGTGTACTCGATGCCCTCCCGCTCCATCTGGCGCTTGAGGCGTACGCAGTAGCCGCACCAGGTGGTGCTGTACATCGTCACGGCGGACATGGGGCTCCTTAGGATCGTGCTGTGGTGGGGGAGCGCTGCTCCGGTGGTAGAACGTGCACCTTTCCCCCGCCATTCCCGGCACAGCATAAGTACGACCGCAGGGCCCCGCCTGTGGACAACCGTCCCGGTCGCCTCCCGGAACCTGGCAGCATGGCGGGGTGACACCAGCAACGCACACCACCCTCTTCCCCCAGGTGCCGGAGACCGCCGACGCCGTGCTCGACGGGCTCGACCCCGAGCAGCGCGCGGTCGCGACGGCGCTCGACGGGCCGGTGTGCGTGCTGGCCGGCGCGGGTACGGGCAAGACCGCGCCATCACCCACCGGATCGCCTTCGGGGTCCGCTCCGGGCTGCTCCAGCCCGCGAGTGTGCTCGCCGTCACCTTCACCAACCGCGCGGCGGGCGAGATGCGCGGCCGGCTGCGCCAGCTGGGCGCCGCCGGCGTCCAGGCCCGCACCTTCCACTCGGCCGCCCTGCGCCAGCTCCAGTACTTCTGGCCCAAGGCCGTCGGCGGCGAGCTGCCCCGGCTGCTCGAGCGCAAGGTCCAGCTCGTCGCCGAGGTGCCGCGGCCCGCTGCCGGGTCCGCCTCGACCGCAGCGAGCTGCGCGACACGACCGCCGAGATCGAGTGGGCCAAGGTCACCCAGACCGTCCCCGAGGAGTATCCGGCCGCCGTCGTCCGCTGCGGCCGCGAGGCCCCCCCGCGACACCGCCGAGATCGCCAAGGTCTACGGCGTCTACGAGCAGCTCAAGCGCGAGCGCGGAGTGATCGACTTCGAGGACGTCCTGCTGCTGACCGTCGGCGTCCTCCAGGACCGGCACGACATCGCCGAGACCGTCCGCCGCCAGTACCGGCACTTCGTGGTCGACGAGTACCAGGACGTCAGCCCCCTCCAGCAGCGACTCCTGGAGCTCTGGCTGGGGGAGCGCGACAGCCTCTGCGTGGTCGGCGACGCCAGCCAGACGATCTACTCCTTCACCGGCGCGACCCCGGACCACCTGCTGGACTTCCGCACCCGCCACCCCAACGCCACCGTCGTCCGGCTCGTCCGCGACTACCGCTCCACCCCCCAGGTGGTGCGCCTGGCCAACGGGCTCCTCGCCCAGGCCCGCGGCCGCGCCGCCGACCACCGCCTGGAGCTGGTCTCCCAGCGGGAGAGCGGCCCGGAGCCGGCCTACGCGGAGTTCGCCGACGAGCCCGCCGAGGCCGAGGGCGTCGCCCGGCGCGTCCGCGACCTCATCGCCTCCGGCGTGCCCGCCGGCGAGATCGCGGTCCTCTACCGCATCAACGCCCAGTCCGAGGGCTACGAGCAGGCCCTCGCCGACGTGGGCGTGCCTACCAGCTGCGCGGGGCCGAGCGGTTCTTCGAGCGCCCCGAGGTCCGCGAGGCCCAGGTGCTGCTGCGCGGCGCGGCCCGGGCGGCGGACGGCACCGACCCCCGGCTGGCCGCCGCCGAGGATCTGGCCGACCAGGTCCGGGCCGTCTTCTCCACCCGGGGCTGGACGCCCGAGCCGCCCGCCGGCTCGGGCGCGGTCCGCGACCGCTGGGAGTCCCTCGCCGCCCTGGTGCGGCTCGCCGAGGACTTCGCCCGGTCCCGCCCTGGCGCCACGCTCGCCGACCTCGTCACCGAGCTGCAGGAGCGGACCGAGGCGCAACACGCCCCCACCGTCGAGGGTGTGACGCTCGCCTCGTTGCACGCCGCAAGGGCCTGGAGTGGGACGCCGTCTTCCTGGTCGGCACTCACCGAGGGCAATGCTGCCGATCACCTACGCGAAGACGGACGAGCAGATCGAGGAGGAGCGCCGGCTGCTCTACGTCGGCGTCACCCGGGCCCGCCGCCACCTGACCCTGTCGTGGGCGCTCTCCCGGGCGCCGGGCGGGCGCCCCTCCCGTCGCCCCAGCCGCTTCCTGTCCGGCCTGCGGCCGGCTCCACGGCCCCCCGCCCGGGCACGCCGGACGCCACGGGTCCGCTGGGCCACGTCTCGTACGGATCGGGCTCGTCCGGCTCCGGCGTCCGCTCCGGCGACGGCCCGCCCCCCCGGGCGCGGCGCAGACCGGTGCGCTGCCGCGTCTGCGGGCGCACCCTGACCGACGCGGGGGAGATCAAGCTGCTGCGCTGCGAGGACTGCCCAGCGAGCTGGGACGAAGGGCTGCACGAGCGGCTGCTGGACTGGCGCGCCGGGCAGGCCGAACGGCTCGGCCAGCCCGCCTTCTGCGTGTTCACCGACAAGGACGCTGCTGGCGATCGCCGAGGCCGCGCCGGGAACCGAGGCGGAGCTTTCCGTCATCTCCGGTGTGGGAAGGCGCAAGCTCGGCACGTTCGGGGCCGACGTCCTGGCGCTGTGCGCCGGCCGCGAGCCGGGGTCGTGCGAGGGCTCGGAAATCTCTCCGGAAAAATAGTTTGCGTGCGCGGAGGGCATACCCATAGCCTTCCAGAGCAGGGAAACGACGGATCCTTACGGATCCGCCGGCTCCGTGCTGTACTGAACCGAAGATTCGACGGACCGCGGTCCGTCCCGAGACGCCGAGAGGAGGCGAGACCAATGATCAGCTTCATCCCCAGCAACAAAATGACCGATCGCCCGGTCTTCGCCATGCGTCCCGCTCGGCCTGCGCGCGGTCGACGCCGTATCCGGTGTCGTCCGCGCCTCCGGTTCTCGGTTCCGTCAACGGCACCGGTCTGTCCTCCATCGCCCTCCCGGCCAACGCGCCGGCCCTGGGGAATGAGCGACCGACCAAGGGCGCCCACGGCAGCGGCAATGGCGGCAGAGGCACAGTTCCACGCCTTCGCAGCAGAGACCAACGGCGCCGAATCCCGGACGAAGCAGTACCAGCACCACACGATGTGGGCCTTCCGTGGGCTCGAACCCTGGAGAGATCCAGCCTGATCGGCAGATCAGGTCGGCACCTTCCAGGGCCGCGGAACCCACACCGGGATCCGCGGCCCTTTTGCTTGCCCCCCAGCCGGGGGAAACCAGCCCGCGCCACCAGCCGGAACAACAGACGAGGAACACCAACCGTGCAGATCAAGGCACACACCGCCGTCAGTAGCCACCGACCTGATCCCCCCGCCCGTCCCCACGGAGGACACCTTGACCCCCCTGACCGCGCTCACCGACCTCGACGACGCGATCGAGAACCTGGGCACCCCGGTCCCGTGCCGCAGCTACGACCCGGAGGTCTTCTTCGCCGAGTCGCCGGCGGACGTGGAGTACGCCAAGTCGCTCTGCCAGACCTGCCCGCTGCGCGAGGCCTGCCTCGCCGGCGCCAAGGACCGTCGCGAGCCGTGGGGCGTCTGGGGCGGCGAGCTCTTCGTCCAGGGCGTCGTCGTGGCCCGCAAGCGCCCCCGTGGCCGCCCGCGCAAGAACCGGTCGCCGCATGAGTCTCCCCGGCACGATCGACCTCCCCCTCGCGCACCGACCCCACGAAGCAGGAACCGACGATGCACCACACGTCCCCCGAGCCGCCGGCTCCGCCCTCCCCGCACGCACCACCTCCGGCGCGATCACCTCGCGTCAGAACAGGAACCTCGAAATGCAACTCATCCCAGAAGTCCTGGCCCGTGCCCATATGCACGAGGGCAGGGCCCGTCCGGCTCGCGGCGGCCCGGCGCGTGCAGCGCCGCGCCGAGCGGGCCTCGCTGCGCGCCCGACGGGCATTGGCCATGGCCGTGATGCAGCACTAGGCATTCCGCCGAACGCGACTTGGTGAACCGGGGGGCCGGTCCGAAAGGACCGGCCCCCCGGTGCGTTCGGGTGCGTTGAACCCTCACGAACCGTTCACGGGGATATCGTCTGGAGTGGACCAGAAGACGCCTGATTCAGCGCAGTTGACCCTGAGGCCACCGGCACCACCCTCACGTGTGCCCGTTGCGGAACCACCCGCCGACGGCTTCCCGCCGACCTGGACTGCTCCGTGGAGAACGGCGGCCGCCCACTACTTCTGCGACGACTGCTCCCGCGCCAACCTCAGAGCGATCGAGGGCCGACTCGACTCCGCCTGGTGGTGAGGGAACGGGCCCGCGCCTCCGGCGGACCCGCCCGCCGCCTCAGGCGGGAGTCCCCTGACCGCAGTCCTCCACCGGGCCGGCGTCCGCGAAGCCCGGGACCCACGCCTCCATCTCGTCGCGCAGCCGCACCGTGTCGCGCCCAGCTGACAGAGCACCCCTATGGTGCTCGTGGTCACCCGGTGGATGAGCAAGTACGCCGGGGGCAGGTTGAGCTGACGGGGCCAGCTGGTACGCGGGAGAGCGGGGGATCGGCGATCCGCGTGGCCTGGGACCGCATCCAGTCGCGGCGGTGAAGGTGAAATCGTCCACCTGGGCAGGCTCGATGATCGTGCAGCAGATAGTCGAGCACGGGCTTCCGGGTCGAGCTCGATCTCCGGCTTGACGAACCCCTCGTCACGGAGCAGCTCGTGGACCGCCTCGGCCTCGCCGTCCAGCGTCAGCCGCAGCGCCGTCCCGATCTCGGCCGGCTAGTCCCTGCGGCAGCCGGTTCCCACCGTGCCGAAGTCCAGGACGCCCCAGGCGCCATTTCTCCGGTGGCCCGTCGGGGTGGTCGCCGGTGACCAGACGGAAGTTGCCCGGGTGCGGGTCGGCGTGCAGCAGTCCCGTGCGGGCGGTGCCCGAGAAGAGAAAGCGGGCCAGCAACTGACCTGCCCCGGTCCCGCTGCTCCTGGGTGCCGTCCGTTATCACCTCGGGACAACGGCACCCCATCCAGCCACTCCGTCACCAGCACTTGATCGCTGTGGTGCACCACGGCCGGGCCACCGTGACGTCGGCGTCCCCCAGCGAACTCCTCGGCGTGGGCGC
>NZ_BAAAXZ010000100.1:0-30021 GCF_039535865.1 Streptomyces thioluteus | reverse complement strand
CCACAATTCATCCTCAGGACTGAGCTGTGTGATATACCGGGTGGAGCCCGAATGTGCGTTGACAGGTGATCTCTCGACACGGAAACGCCTCCAACACCCTGTCCAGGCCATCGAACGGCCGGTTCGGCGTGGCCTCGGCGCTCGACGCGTGCTGGCGCTGGCCCCACCTGGCTTGCAGAGCCTGTCGGTGTACGAGCATCTTCGGCATCCTCGGCGCGGGCGGCGCGATCGTCGTCCCCGAGCCCAAGCGCGCCAACGACCCCGCGCACTGGACCGAGTTGATCGACCGTACGGGGTCACCGTCTGGGACAGCGTGCCCGCGCCGATGCGCATGTGTGGTCGAGACGCTGACCGAGGCCGCCCCGACAGCGGGGCGAGCCTGCGCCTCGCCCTGCTCAGCGGCGACTGGGATCCCGCTGGACCTGCCCGTCCGCTCCGCGAGCACCTCCCGAACCTCAGGCGATCAGCCTCGGCGGTGCCACGGAGGGCTCGATCTGGTCGATCCACTACCCGATCGGCGAGGTCTCGGCCGACTGGTCGAGCATCGCCCTACGGCAAGCCGCTGGCCAACCAGTCCTTCCACGTCCTCAACGAGTGGCTGGAACCGTGCCCCACGGGGTGACCGAGAGCTCTACATCGGGCGGCACGGGGTGTCGCCGCAGGCTACTGGCGACCCGGTCCGCACGGCGGAACGTATCATCACCCACCCCGCCACCGCGCGAACGGCTCTAACCGCACCGTGCGACCTGGGCCGCTACCAGACCGCGGGAACATCGAGATCCTGCGGCCGCACCGACTTCCAGGTGAAGATCAACGGCTACCGGGTCGAGCTCGGCGAGATCGAGCACCCTGCTGCGCCAGGAGGGCGTCCCGCCAGGCCCTGGTGACCCGCACCGGCCCACCCCGCGCACACGGCCAGCGCCAGCTCGCCGCGTACCTCGTGCCCGACGGGCCCGCGCTCGACCCGGCCCGCGC
Organism: Streptomyces thioluteus; assembly: GCF_039535865.1. Classification (NCBI taxonomy): domain Bacteria; kingdom Bacillati; phylum Actinomycetota; class Actinomycetes; order Kitasatosporales; family Streptomycetaceae; genus Streptomyces; species Streptomyces thioluteus. The sequence goes on along the minus strand of NZ_BAAAXZ010000100.1, from coordinate 29,046 downwards.
TCACGCGAGACGCTGGCGGGGGCACTGTCCAGCTACATGGTGCCCACCCAGTACATCCCCCTCGGACGCCGTGCCGGCTGACCCCCAACGCGCAAGGTCGACCAGGGCGCCCTGCCCACACCGTGGCAGGAGCGAGAGGGACACGGACGGCCGCGTCTCGCCGCGCAACCGACATCGAGGAGCGGCTCCTCGCCGTGTGGGCCGAGCAGTTGGCCACGGCGACTTCGGCATCGAGGACGGGTTCTTCGACGTCGGCGGCGACTCGCTGCATGCCGCGGTGGGGATCATCGGCCACCTCCGCACCGAGTTCGGCATCGACGCCTCCGCCGAACAGGAGATCATCGAGGGCCTGTTCATGAACTCGACCATCGCGGACTTCGCCGAGATCATCGTCTCTCTCCAGGGGGCCAGCGGCATGACCGACGCCACCTGGGACTACGTGATGGCGTCGGCGGCGGCTCCGCGGCACAGTCACCGCCACCCGCCTCGCCGCCGACGGCCGGCGGCGCGGCCTGCTCCTCCTGGGAAGCCGGCGGCGACCAGCCGTCCCCGCCGGGAGAAGACCCACCCGCTCGCCGACGCCAGCCGGCTCATCCTGCGCGACTACAACTGGGACTACCTGGCCAACCTTCGCGCGGCAGCAGCCGCCTGGAGGACCTGGTGGCCGCCGGCCCCGAGGGGCGCGCCCGGGTCGCCGAGGCCGCCGCGGCTAGATCCCGCGGGCTGTGGGGCCGCTTCCCCTACCAGCTGGGCAAGGTCATGGGCGGCGGCTCGGCCGTCAACGGCGCCATCGCCCTGCGCGGCCTGCCCCGCGACTTCGCGGAGTGGGTCCGCCTCGGCAACCCCGAGTGGTCCTGGGAGCACGTCCTCCCGTACTACCGGGAGATCGAGTCCGACCCGGGCATGCCCGCCGAACTCCACGGCGACGGCGGCCCGGTGCCCATCCGCCGGGTCGCGCGCGAAGGACTGCACGAGATCGACACGGCGTTCTGGAACGAGTGCGTCGCGCTCGGCCTGCCCGAGCTGGACGACCTCAACGGCGGCCGGGAGGCCGGCGTCGGCGTCATCCCCAGCAACGCCGTGGACGGCGAGCGGATGGACACCGCCACCACCTACCTCTCCACCGCCCGGCACCTGCCCAACCTGGAGATCCGCACCGGCACCAAGGTCACCCGGGTCCTCTTCGAGGGCAACCGCGCGGTCGGCGTCGAGCTGCTCGCGGACGGCGAGTTGACGACGGTCCGCGCCGGCGACGTCGTCCTCAGCGCGGGCGCGGTCGGCACCCCGGTCGTCCTGATGCGCTCCGGCGTCGCCGCCGCCGGGCTGACCGAGTCCCTGGGCGTCGCGCCCGTCGTGGACCTGCCGGGCGTCGGCGAGAACCTCGTCGACCACCCCTCCGTCGTCATCTGGTCGAAGCCCAAGCCGGGCGTGTGCACGGCGGGCCTGCCCTGGCGGACCGTCGCGTCCCGCATGTCCAGCGGCTTCGACGACGACACGGACATCCAGGTCGGCCTGCTCAACAACGTCGAGAGCTCCACGGTGCCGGGCTTCGAGAACCGGCTGGACTGGCCCCTGGTGGTGGGCGTCTCGGTGATGCTGCTCCGCCCCGCCTCGCGCGGGCCGGGTCTTCCTGGAGGACGCCGACCCGCACGCCAAGCCCGTCATCGAACTGGGCCTGGGCACCGTCGAGGAGGACGTGGACCGGCTCTGCCACGGCGTCCGCAAGGCCTGGAGCATCCTGCGGAGCCCGGCGCTCGCCGACCGCTTCGAGGAGACCCAGTTCTGGACCGACAAGATGGTGGCCAACGACCGCATCCTGCGCAGCGGGGTCAGGAACATCATGAACCCCGGCTGGCACGCGGCCGGTTCGTCCCGGATGGGCCCCGCGAGCGACCCGATGGCCGTCGTGGACCAGGAGGGCCGGGTGCACGGCACGGAGAACCTGCGCGTCGTCGACGCGTCCGTCTTCCCGTCGATGCCCAGCGTGCCGACCAACCTGACCACCATCATGCTGGCCGAGCGGATCGCCGGGAGCGCGAAGTAATGAGCACGCGGCTTTACTGCTTCCCGCACGCCGGCGCCACCTCGGTGGCGTACCGGCCCTGGAAGGCCCTGGAGAACGACCGGTTGACCGTCGTCCCCGTGGACCAGCCGGGCCGCGGGACCCGCAGGAGGGAGACCCGGACCGACGACTTCCACGAGCTCGTGGAGTCGACGGCCCGGTACGTGGCCGACGATCTGCGCGGCGCCCGGGCCACGGACCCGGGCGTCCGCTGGGCCACCTTCGGGCACAGCTTCGGCGCGACGCTGAGCCTGGCCGTGGCCGCCGAGACGGAGCGCGTCCTGGGGGAGGCGCCGGTGCGCGCCTTCCTCTCGGCGGCGCTCCCGCCGGGGCTGCAGAAGCCCGACGACACGGACGCGCTCAGCGACGGACAACTGCTGGAGAAGATCGCCGCGGACGGCGGGACGGCGTCCGAGCTGCTGTCCAACGGTGCGATGAGCGCCTTCCTGGTGCGGCTGATGCGCGAGGACTACGTCGTGCGGCGGCAGTTCCCGAGGGAGGCCGCCGGCCTGCGCGTCGGCTTCCCCCTCACGCTGATCGCGGCACGGGACGACGCCTATGTGACGCCCGGGCAGATGTGGCAGTGGGGCGGGCACAGCGATGCCGACGCCCGCCGGGTGGAGATCGACGGCGGCCACTTCGCCGCCGTCCAGGACCCGGCGGCGGTCATGGCGATCGTGGGCGAGGACATCGGCGAAGGGGAGCGCTAGACATGCAGACCACCGTGTACGAGGCGCAGCACGAGGACTTCCGGCAGATGTGCCGCACGTTCCTGGCCCGCGAGGCCATCCCGTACCACGACCAGTGGGAGCGGGACGGCATCATCGGCCGCGAGCTGTGGACGAAGGCCGGGGCCGCCGGACTGCTGGGCATCGGCGTGCCCACCGAGTACGGCGGCGGCGGGGAGACCGACTTCCGCTATCCGGCCGTCCTCTCCGAGGAGTTGATCCGGGCCCGCGTCACCGCGCCCGGCTTCGTCGCCCACAACGACGTCATCGCCACCTACCTGTCCGGCCGGACGACGCCCGAGCAGCGCAAGCGCTGGCTGCCCGGGCTGTGCGCCGGCGAGCTGATCGCGGCCATCGCGATGAGCGAGCCGGACGCCGGGTCCAACGTCGCCGACATCCGTACCACGGCGGTGCGCGACGGGGACTTCTACGTCCTCAACGGGCAGAAGACCTTCATCACCAACGGCGAGAACGCCGACGTCGTCGTCGTGGCGGCCAAGACCGCGCCCCAGCGCGGCGGCCAGGGCATCAGCCTGATCGTCGTCGAGCGGGACACCCCCGGGTTCACCCGCGGCCGGCGCATGGAGAAGCTGGGCTGGACGGCCAGCGACACCTGCGAGCTGTTCTTCGACGACTGCCGGGTGCCGGCCGGCAACCTGATCGGCAAGGAGAACGTGGGGATGGCCTATCTGATGGCCGGACTCCCGCGCGAGCGGCTCAGCATCGCCACGGTGGCGGTCGCCGCGGCCGAGAAGATGCTGGCCGACACCCTGGAGTACGCCCGCGGCCGGCAGGCGTTCGGGCAGGCCATCGGGAGCTTCCAGCACAACCGCTTCCAGCTCGCCACCCTGGACACCGAGATCAGCATCGCCCGGGTCTTCCTCAACCACTGCGTCACCGAGCTCAACGCCGGGCGCCTGACGGTGGCCGACGCGGCCAAGGCCAAGTGGTGGACCACCGAGCTCCAGGTCGAGGTCGCCAACCGCTGCCTGCAACTGTACGGCGGCTACGGCTACTTGAAGGAGAGCCCGATCTCCCGCGAGTGGGCCAACAGCCGGGTCCAGACGATCTACGGCGGCACCACGGAAATCATGAAGGAACTGATCGGCCGCTCGCTCGGGCTGTGAGCGCTCCTTCGGCACCTGATCAGCAACGGAAGGGACGTACCCCCCGCATGAACCACCCCGGCGAATCCCTGCACGCGGGTACCGACGGGCTCACCGTCTCGGTCGCCACACTGGAGGAGTGGCGGCACGTGGAGGAGTGGGCCAACGGCGAGGGGTGGAACGTCGGCCTCAGCGATGTGGCCTGCTTCCACGCCACCGACCCGGACGGCTTCTTCCTCGCCCGCCTCGGCACGACCCCGGTCGCGGCGATCTCGGTCGTCAACTACTCCGACACCTATGCGTTCATGGGGCACTACCTGGTCCACCCCGACCTGCGCGGGCAGGGGCTGGGCCTGGCGACCTGGGAGGTGGCGTTCCCCCACGCGGGCAACCGGGTCATCGGCCTGGACGCCGCCCTGCCCCAGCGCACCAACTACGAGAAGCACGGCTTCCGGGCCGTCTGGGACACCGTCCGCTACGGCGGTGTCCTCACCCGCCCGGGCCGCCCGGCCGAGGGCACCGTACGGATCGGCCCCGGCCACCTGGACGCGGTCGCCGCCTACGACCGCGACTGGTGCCCCGCCGACCGCGGCGACTTCGTACGCCGCTGGCTCACGGCCCCCGGGCACGTGGGGCACGCGAGGGTGCGGAACGGCGCGGTCACCGGATACGGGGTGATCCGCCCGGCCCGGGAGGGCCACCGGATCGGCCCGCTCTTCGCCGACACCCCCGAGGACGCCGAGGCGCTCCTCGACACCCTCACCGCCGACCTCGGCCCGGGGGCGGGGCTCTCCCTCGACATGCCCGAGCCGCAGACGGCGGGCGCCGGACTCGTCCGGGCCCGGGGTCTCACCGAGCGGTTCCGCACCGTCCGGATGTACACCGGCGAGGTTCCCTGGAGCCGCGCCGGCCAGGCGTACGCGACCACCACGCTCGAACTCGGCTGACCGACGCGACACTTGAACTCAGGAGGTGCACGATGGCGGACTCCACTCCGACCATGTACGAGTGGATGGGGGGCGCCGAGGTCCTGGAGAAGCTCACCGAGGCGTTCTACGCGAAGGTGCGCAAGGACGAGATCCTCGCCCCGCTCTTCGCGCGGATGACCGACGACCACCCGCAGCACGTGGCGACGTTCCTCGGCGAGGTCTTCGGCGGCCCGGCCAAGTACACGGACGAGCACGGCGGTTACCCGCGCATGCTCTCCCGGCACATCGGCCGGCAGATCAAGCCGGAGCAGCGCAACCGCTGGGTCGAGCTGATGCGGCAGGCGGCCGACGAGGTCGAGCTGCCCCAGGACGCGGAGTTCCGCTCCGCGTTCAACGCCTACATCGAGTTCGGCTCGCGGCGCGCGATGGCCAACTCGCAGAAGGACGCCGAGCTCGGCAGCCGCGAGACCATCAAGATCTGGGGCTGGGGCGAGGCCGCCCCCGGCTCCGACTGACCGGCGGCACAGGAAAGAGGGGCCCGGCACGCTCATCGCGTGCCGGGCCCCACGGTGTTCCCGGGACCGGCCGGACGGGGGGACGGTCAGTCCCGGGAACAGGCTCTGGCGGTGTGGACGGTGGTGGCGCTCAGATAGAAGGCGTCCGGGCGCCACAGGATGCCCGTGCAGGCGTCGCCGTCCACCAGGCGCTCCAGCACCGCACGGTCCTCGGCGTCCAGCCGGTCGCCGACCCGCTCGCGCAGCCGCGTGAGATGGCCGTGCAGGTGCTCACGGGCCGGCAGGCCCAGCGGGGTCGGCAGGTCGGTGAGGAACGTCCGGGTCCCGGTCGGGATGAGCCCGGCCCGCGCGAGCATCGCGGGCCAGTCCTCGACGGTGGCGGACGCGCCGGGCAGGTCCCCGCGCATGGCGGTGAACCAGTCCTCGTCGGCGGCCTCCAGCCGGGCCTGGAGGCCCGGGCGGCCCATGCCGATGTCGCGGGGCAGGAAGCGCGGGGGCAGCCCGCGCTCGGCCACCGCCAGCACCCCGCCGCGCCGCAGCCGGGCGGCGAGGGCGTCCAGCGCCGCCTGCTGGTCGCCGAGGTGGTGGACGAGGTGGCCCGCCCAGATCACGTCCGCCGCGCCGAGCGCCTCGAACTCGCCGGGCAGCTCGGCCCGTCGGGCGGTCACCCGGCTCGCCAGGTGCCGGCGCGCGGCGCGCAGCCGGACCCGCTCCAGCACGGCGGGGTCCCGGTCCACGGCCAGGATCTCGGCCCGGGGGAAGGCCCGGGCGAGCAGACAGGTGCCGATCCCCGGCCCGCAGCCGACGTCCAGGACGCGGCCGACCGCCTCGTCCACGCCGTCCCCGGCGCAGACCAGCCCCCGCAGCCACTCCACCGTCTCCTCCAGGGAGGAGATGTGCAGCTCGGCCTCGCGCTCCAGCTGGGCGGCCGGGGCGTCGTGGTCGACGTCCCCGGAGTGGTGTGGGTTCATGGGCTGTTCCTGTTCCGGGCGGGGCGGGCGGGGATCAGCGGAGGTAGGCGGCGAGAGTCCGCTCGAGGACGGGCTTGGGGGAGGCGCCCACCCACTGCTCCTTGCGCTCGCCGTCGGCGTAGACGATGAAGGCGGGGATCGACGAGACGCCGTGCTGGATCGCGAGCGAGGGCTCGTCGTCCACGTTGACCTTGACGACGTCCAGGTGGCCCTGCTGCTCCTCGGAGAGCTGCTCGATGATGGGGGTCATCATCCGGCAGGGCGCGCACCAGGGGGCCCAGAACTGGATGAGTACGGGCGTGGTGGCCTCAAGGACGCGGGTGGGGAAGGCGTCCTCGGTGAGGGCGTCCACGGGCTTGGCCATGGGTGGTTCTCCTTGTACGGGGGTTGTACGGGGGAGGTGATGAGGTGAGCGTGATCAGGTGCGGCCGACGGATCTCCGCCGGTCCCCGGTTCGGACAGCGGGTACGAGGCGGGGCGCTTCGCCGGAGCCGGAAGACGCTTCCGGGAAATCCGGACGCGCTAGCGGACGAGGGGCTCGGCCGGGTTGCGGTAGTCCTCCAGGTCGCGGGCGATGTCGTCGGCGAGGAGGTCGTGGTTGAGGGCGAAACCGGCGGCGGAGCCCTGGCCGGCCGCGGTGACGACCTGGGCGCGCGGGTCGGCGACGTTGCCCACCGCCCAGATGCCGGGCACGCTGGTGCGGCCGGCACCGTCGGTGACCACGAAGCCCATGGCGTCCTTGTCGCAGCCCAGTCCGTCCAGCAGGGCGTCGTTGGGCACCATGCGCGGGAAGACGAACACGGCCTCGCGGGGCACCACGCGCCCCTCGGACAGCTCGACACCGCGCAGCCGGTCGTCCTCGACGACCAGCCACTTGACCTCGCCCTCGGCTATCCGGATGCGGCGGGCGGCGAGCTTCTCGCGGTCCTCGTCGGTGATCTGCATGGTGTGCGGGAAGAAGACGACGTCGTCCGACCACTGGCGCAGCAGCAGCGCGTGGTTGACCGCGTTGGGGTGGGTGCCGAGCACGCCGAAGGGCTGGTCGCGCACCTCGTAGCCGTGGCAGTACGGGCAGTGCAGCAGGTCCCGGCCCCAGCGCTCGCGCACGCCCGGGATCTCCGGCAGCTCGTCGCGCAGGCCGGTGGCCACGACGACGTGCCGGGCCTTGAGCGCCGCCCCGCCGGCCAGCTGGACGACGAACCCCTTCTCGACGCTCTCCACCTGAGCGTCGATCAGGTCCACGCCGTAACCGGCGACCTCCTTGCGGCCCACCTCCAGCAGGGCCGCGGGGGACATCCCGTCCCGGGAGAGGTAGCCCATCATCTGCTCGGCCGGGGCGTTGCGCGGCTTCCCGCCGTCGACCACGGCCACCTTGCGGCGCGAACGGCCCAGCAGCAGCGCGGTGTTCAGCCCCGCGGCGCCGCCGCCGATCACCACGACGTCGTACGTGTCCTTGCTCGTGTCGCTCACTGCGATCACCTCCGCAGGTCAGCCTGCGACCGTCACCCGGAGGTGGCAATTTTTGTTGCCGTTTTAGGAACGCCGGGTGTGCAATGACGGAATGGAGATCTCCGATGCCATCACCCGAGCCCTGACCGAGGTCGGCCCCCGTCTGAAGCGGCTGCGCATACAGCGCGGTGTGACGCTGTCGACGCTCTCCGAAGCCACCGGGATCTCCAAGAGCACCCTCTCCCGCCTGGAGTCCGGCCAGCGCCGGCCCAGCCTGGAGCTCCTGCTCCCGATCTCCCAGGCGCACCAGGTGCCCCTCGACGAACTGGTCGGCGCCCCCGAGGTCGGCGACCCCCGCATCCGCCTGAGCTCCAAGCACGTGGCGGGCAAGACGGTCATCCCGCTCACCCGCCAGCCCGGCCCCCTCCAGACCTTCAAGGTGATCATCCCGCCCGCGCTGAGCACACCTGAGCTGTGCACCCACGAGGGCTACGAGTGGTTCTTCGTCCTCGCCGGCAAGGCCCGGCTGATCCTCGCCGACCACGACATCGTCCTCGGCCCCGGCGAGGCCGCCGAGTTCGACACCCGCCTCCCGCACTGGTTCGGCAGCACGGGGGAGGGCCCGGTCGAACTCCTCAGCCTCTTCGGCCGGCAGGGCGAGCGGATGCACGTCCGGGCGAAGCCGGTGCCCGCGGCGAAGGAGGCCACGGCGTGACGGGCCCCTACGCGCGCGTCCCCACCCGCTCCGCCAGGAACGCCTCCCACGTCCGTCCGCCCGTGTCCACGTCGTCCAGCGTCAGGTTCTCGCCCGCCCGGTACGAGCGGCCGACCTTGCCGGGCATGGGGACCGGGAGGGTCGGGCGGCGCTTGCCGCGGGCGTGCAGGTGGTCGAGGGCCAGCTCGTGCAGCCCGTACAGCGTCGGGCCCGCCAGGTCGCGCACCCGGCCCGCCGGCTCGCCCAGGGCCAGTTCCACCAGCCGCGCCGCCACGTCCCGCGCGTCCACCGGCTGCCACCGCAGGCCGCCCGGCGCCGGCACGACCGGCAGCTTGGCCATCTTCTCGGCCACGGTCAGCGCCAGGTCGTGGAACTGCGCCGCCCGCAGCGTCGTCCACGGCACGCCCGACTCCTCGACGGCCCGCTCCGCGTCCCGCTTGGCGCGGAAGTACCCCAGCGGGATCCGGTCGGCGCCGATGACCGAGATGTACACCAGGTGCTCCACGCCCGCCGAGGCCGCGGCCCGCGCCAGGTTGAGGGTCGCGACGTCGTCCCCCTTGGGCCCGCCCGCGAGGTGGAGAACGGTGCCGACCCCGGCCAGCGCCGCGTCGATCCCCTCCCCCGTGAGCAGGTCGCAGGCGACATACTCGACGCCGTCCGCCGGCACGCCCCCGCGCCGGCTGAGCACCCGCACCTCGCGGCCGGCGGCCCGCAGGAGCGGGACGACGTGCCGGCCCAGGGTGCCCGTACCGCCGGTGACCAGGATGGTTGTCGACATCGCTTCTCCTAGGGTTCGTCCCGGGCCGTTCTCGAACGGCCTCTGCTGACATGACCCGCGGCACTTGAGGAATGTGACAACCGTGCACCAACGAATTCTGACCACCGAGCGGTTCGAAGAGGAGCGGCCCCGGCTGAGGGCGATCGCCTACCGGATGCTCGGCTCGGTGAGCGAGGCCGACGACGCCGTCCAGGAGACCTGGCTGCGGCTCGACCGCACCGACGCGGAGGCCGTGGAGAACCCGGGCGGCTGGCTGACGACGGTGGTGGCCCGCGTCTGCCTCAACATGCTCCGCTCGCGCGAGACCCGGCGCGAGGACCCGCTGGAGGTCCACGTCCCGGACCCGCTGATCGGCCCCGAGACGTCCGGCGCCGACCCGGAGCAGCGGGCCCTGCTGGCCGACTCCGTGGGCCTGGCCCTGCTCGTCGTCCTGGAGACCATGTCCCCGGCCGAGCGCGTCGCGTTCGTCCTGCACGACCTGTTCGCCGTGTCCTTCGACGAGATAGCCCCGCTGATCGACAAGACCCCGGCCGCGACCCGTCAGCTCGCCAGCCGCGCCCGCCGCCGCGTCCGGGACGGGGCCCCGGCCCCGGACCCCGACCTGACACGGCAGCGCGTGGCCGTCGACGCCTTCTTCGCGGCCGCCCACGACGGCGACTTCGACGCCCTCGTCGCCGTCCTGGACCCCGACGTCGTCCTCCGCGCCGACGCCGGGGCGGGCTCCCGCTTCACCACGGTCCTCAACGGCGCCCGCACGGTGGCCTCGCGGGCCCTCACCTTCGCCCGGCTCATCCCGTTCGCCCGGCCCGTCCTCGTCCACGGCACGGCCGGCGTGGCCGTCGTCGCCAACGGCCGGCCGGTGTCCGTCATGGCGTTCACCGTCACGGACGGACGGATCACGACCATCGACATCCTGGCGGACACCGACCGGCTGCGGTCACTGGACGCCGATGGTCAGATGCGGTCGGCGGCGATGAGGAGGTAGTGGAAGCTGCCTTCGCGGTAGGCGGTGAGGAAGGGGTCCTCGACGCCGGTGGCGAGGGAGGAGCGGGCGCGGAGTTCCCAGTAGGGGATGGCGGTGGGGGTGAGGTCGAGGACGGTCATGGGGACGAGGCCGTTGGCGGCCATGGCCTTGAAGTAGGCGCTGCGGGGGTGGATGTTGCAGGTGTAGTGCTCGTCGATGCGGCTCACGGCCTTGGAGCGGCCGCCGGTGACGTCGTTGGAGCAGCCGGTGATGACGACGTAGCGGCCGCCGAAGGCGAGCTGGCGGGCGTGCTCGGCGAAGAGCTCGTCCAGGTCGACGTACATGGTCGACTCGTTGTTCCAGATGCCCTGGAACTCCCCCGTGGGCAGGCCGGTGTCGAGCATGTTGCGGAAGTGGTACCGCACCCGGTCGTCGACACCGCGCTTGCGGGCCTGCTCGTTGGCGAAGTCGACCTGCGCCTGGGAGATGGACACGCCGTCGACCCGGCACCCGAACCGCGCGTTCGCCATGATGCTCGACCCGCCACGCCCGCACCCGGCGTCCAGCAACCGCTGACCGGGTGCGACGGGCCCGAGATGATCGAGGAGGACGTCGGCCTGCGCGGACTCCAGCCGGTGCAGCTCCTCGACGATCCGCGCGTCCCGCGTCGCCTCGTCACCGTCGAGCACGGACGGGTCGTAATCCCCCAGCCCGTAGTGATGGTGGTAGAGACCATCGACATCACCCAGCCGCAGATTGACCGGGTCCTTCTCGTTGTTCCAGTACTCGGCCACCGACTTCTGGTACGCAGTACGCAGAACAGGGCTGGTGACGGTGGTCACGGGGGTGGTGACGGTGGTCATGGCTGTGCTCCTCGAAACGTAGTTCACGTGGATCGGGCGGTCTTGTGGCGGGCGGCCCCGTCGTGCGGGCCGACCGCGGGGCGCCGGGGCCCGGCCCGTCAGGCCGGGGCGACCTGCACGTTCTCCAGGACGCCGAGCGCGTCGGGCACGAGGACCGCCGTCGAGAAGTAGGTGCTGACGAGGTAGGAGATGATCGCCTGCTCGTTGATGCCCATGAAGCGGACGTTGAGACCGGGCTCGTACTCGTCCGGGATGCCGGTCTGCCGCAGACCGACCACCCCCTCGTCCTCGTCCCCGAGGCGCATCGCGAGGATCGAGGTCGTGCCCTCGTCCGAGATCCGGAGCTTGCCGCACGAGAAGATCGGCACGCCCCGCCAGGAGATCCCGCGATGGCCGTTGTACTCGGCCTCGCCGAGGGCGAGTCCGCGCTTGTTGCACTCGCGGCCGAAGGCGGCGATGGCCTTCGGGTGGGCGTAGAACGCCTTGGTGGAGCGCCGCATGGTCAGCAGCTCGTCCAGGTCGTCCGGGGTGGGCGGACCGGAGTGGGTGGAGATCCGCTGGCCGTGGTCCGCGTTGTGCAGCAGGCCGAACTCGCGGTTGTTGACCAGTTCGTCCTCCTGGCGCTCGCGCAGCGCCTCGATGGTGAGGCGGAGTTGCTGCTCGACCTGGTTCATCGGGTCGTTGTAGAGGTCCGCGACCCGGCTGTGGACGCGCAGGACGGTCTGGGCGACGCTCAGCTGGTACTCGCGCGGCGAGAGCTCGTAGTCCACGAAGGTGCCCGACAGCACGGGCTCGCCCGTATGCCCGGAGGTGAGCGCGATGTCGGCCTCGCCGCGCCGGTTCCGGGGCAGGTCGCCCTCGGCCTCGCGCCGCTGGACGTGGGCCCGCAGGGGCTCGTGCTGCCCCGCGACCTCCTCGTACGAAGGGCGGGGCAGGGCCAGCAGGATGACGGAGGTCACCGCGCGCGCGGTGAACTGCCACGCGCCCGGCTCCTCCCCGACGACCTGGCCTCCGAAGAACCCTCCGTCGGTGACCAGGCCCAGCCGGGTCTCCTCGCCGTACTGGCCGGTCCCGATCCGTTCCACCTTGCCGTGGGCGATCAGGTAGATGTGGTCGGCGGGCCGCCCCGCCTCCGCGATCACCTGGCCGGGTTCGAACTCGCGCTGCTCGAAGCGACCGGCGAGCGCGCGCAGCGCGTCGGGGTCCTCGAAGCCGCGCAGCAGCGGGAGTTCACCCAGCTCGGCGGGGATGACGCGGACGGCCGCCCCCTCCTGGACGAAGGTCACCCGGCCGTCGCCGACGGTGTACGTCAGACGTCGGTTGACCCGGTACGTACCGCCGCTCACTTCCGTCCAGGGCAGGGTGCGCAGCAGCTTGCGCGAGCTGATGCCCTGCATCTGCGGAACGGTCTTGGTGGTGGTCGTGAGGTTGCGTGCAGCTTCGATTCCCAGGCTCAACTGGGCTTGTGCGGCGGACTGTTCGGGCTGCTCCGGCGTCACTGTGGTCATTCCGGGTCCTTTCCGGGGAGGCGTCGGTACGTGCGGTGCACCACGGTGCGACGTGACGTACGGAGGCCCGGTCCCAGGCGAGCGGCTGCGCGAGGCTGTCGGCGCGCAAGTCAAGCAGTGCGTAACGATGTTGGTCGAGGGCGGTGACAGGGTCAGGCGGCCCATTCCCGCCACTCGCACAAGTCCTTGCGCCCGTAGACCACTTGTCCCTCATGCGCACCAGCGGCCCGGAGCGTCCGCGCCGCGCACACGCGCCGCCGGACCCTGTCCAACGGGCCGGTGAATAAAATCGAACTGCGCCTCCTCGTGGCGGGCGTGATCGGTCAAAGGTTGGCGTGAAAACCGCCTCGGCGGCCGGGGGACGGCCCATAGGCGAAGCGGCCGGCGAACGCCGCTCCCTCCTCACGTTTCTCGTGCCTCGCAGCGAGAGCGCGCCTTTATCAGACGCATCCCGCACCCGCGGCGACCCACCGAGCATTATCAGCCACCTCGACAAAGGGCGCGAAGCCCCGGAATATGCACAGGATGCCGTCATGGCGATGCTCGATAGCGGTAGCTATCGCAGCAAAACGGACTCTCCGGCTCGGTCTCGACGGCTGGTCACGCTCCCTCCCCGCGGTCTCTCCGCGGCGCAAAGACGACGGACGTCCCCGCGCCATTTCGACCAACATCATCTGACGCTGCTTCACTTGCCCGTCCGGAGCTCCCGGCCGCCCGAACCACGCGGCCGCAAGGGGCTCCCTCACCACGTGCTCGACGTACTCGACGTACACGCCCAGACGGAAGGACGGGGATGACGACCGCAGCGCACCGGCAGGTACCGGAGGAGTCGGCGGCGGGGCGGGCCCAGCTCAGTCTGGGGATCGCCGCCGCCCGGAACCTGGCCACGACCACCAAGACCGTCCCGCAGATGCAGGGCATCAGCTCGCGGTGGCTGCTGCGGACGCTGCCCTGGGTGGAGGTCAAGGGCGGTACGTACCGCGTCAACCGACGGCTCGTCTACGAGGTCGGCGACGGCCGGATCACCTTCGTCCAGGAGGGCGCCGCGGTCCGCGTCGTCCCGGCCGAGCTGGGTGAACTCCCGCTGCTGCGCGGCTTCGAGGACCCCGACGCGCTGCGCGCGCTCGCCGGTCGCTTCGAGCAGCGCGAGTACGCGCCCGGGCAGGTCGTCGCCGAGCAGGGCGGGCCCGTCGACCGGGTCCACCTGATCGCGCGCGGCAAGGTGGAGAAGCTCGGCACCGGGCAGTACGGCGCGGAGACCCGGCGCGGCGTGATCGCCGACGGAGGGTTCCTCGGCGCCGAGGTGCTGGCCGAGGAGCCGGGCACGTGGAAGTTCACGGCGCGGGCGCTCACGGCGTGCACCGTGCTCACCCTGACCCGGGACGCGTACGAGGAGACCGCCGGGCGGAGCGAGCGCCTGCGGGCCCACGTCCGACGGCGCGAGGCCGAGAAGGACCTGCCGCGGAACAAGAAGGGCGAGGCGGAGATCTCCCTCGCCTCCGGCCACACGGGCGAGCCCGTCATCCCCGGCACGTTCGTGGACTACGAGCTCTCGCCGCGCGAGTACGAACTGAGCGTCGCCCAGACCGTCCTGCGCGTCCACAGCCGGGTCGCGGACCTCTACAACGACCCGATGGACCAGGTCGAGCAGCAACTCCGGCTGACCATCGAGGCGCTGCGCGAGCGCCAGGAGTCCGAGCTCGTCAACAACCCCGAGTTCGGTCTGTTGCACAACGCCGACTACAGCCAGCGCATCTCCACCCACTCCGGTCCGCCCACCCCGGACGACATGGACGAGCTGCTGAGCATGCGGCGCGGCACCAAGGCATTCTTCGCGCACACCCCGGGCCGTCGCCGCCCTCGGCCGCGAGTGCAACAAGCGGGGGCTCGCGCTGGACAGCGCCGACGTCAACGGCAAGCCCGTGCCCGCGTGGCGGGGCGTGCCGATCCTGCCCTGCGGCAAGATCCCGGTGACCGAGCGGGGCACGTCCTCGATCCTGGCGATGCGCCTGGGCGAGGAGGACGAGGGTGTGGTCGGTCTGCGGCAGACCGGTATCCCGGACGAGTACGAGCCCGGTCTCAACGTCCGCTTCATGGGCATCAACGAGCAGGCGATCATCTCCTACCTCGTCAGCACCTACTTCTCGACGGCGGTCCTCGTGCCCGACGCGCTCGGCGTCCTGGAGAACGTCGAGGTCTTCCACTCGCCTTCGTAAGGACCCGCTCAGGGCCCTGTCCCAGGACAGGGTTCGCGAAGGACTCGTACGGACCTGTCGGACGCGTAAGGAGAACAGACCGGTGTCACTGCTGTCGCGCATGACCGCGCCCACGGCCCGGCACGACGTGGCACAGCTCGTGGCGGCGCTGCTCGCCGAGCAGCCCCGCCCCCGGGCCGTGCCCACCGGGCCGACGGGTCTGGGCACGTCCGCCGCCCGCGTCACCCCGCGGCGCGAGCCGTCCTCCGACGGCGTCCCGGAGCTCTACTGCCCGCCCGCCCTCCGGGACGACCCCGCGCTCGGCCGCGAGGTCAACGACCGGCTGGTGGACTGGGCGGGCGAGGTCGGCATCTACGAGGGCCGGCTCGACCACGTCCGCGCCGCCGACTTCGGACGGCTGATGATGTTGGCCCACCCCGACAGCGACGACCCGGACCGGCTGCTCGCGGCGGGCAAGTGCGCGCTGGCCGAGTGGGCCACGGACGACTACTACTGCGACGACGGGGCGGACCCCGAACAGCTGGGCTCGCACCTGGGCCCGGCGTACGCGGCGATCGACCCGGCCCACCTCCCCCTCCGCTACGCGGCCGCGTGGCAGAAGGAGGTGCGCGAGGACCCCGTCCGCGTCGCCCTGCGCTCGGCGCTGGAGCACCTCTCCCGGTACGCGGAGCCGTCCCAACTGGCCCGGCTGCGGCACGAGGTGGCCGTCCTCTTCGTCGCGTACGGACAGGAGGGCTCCTGGCGCTCCCGGGGCCACATGCCCACCGTCCCCGAGTATCTGGCGCACCGTCAGATCAACAGCTTCCTGCCCTGCATCGCGCTGGCCGACGCGGTGGGCGGCTACGCGCTCACCGCTGCCGAGTACGGCGATCCGCGGGTGCGCCGCGCCGTGACCATGGCGGCCACCGCCGCCACGCTCGTCAACGACCTCTACTCCATGACCAAGGAACACGGCACCTCCGGCGTGGAGTTCAACCTCCCCACCGTGATCGCCGATCGGGAGCGCTGCTCGCCGCGCGAGGGGATCGAGCGGAGCGCGGAGGTCCACGACGAGCTGGTGCGCACCTACGAGGTGGAGGCCGCGGCGCTCGCCCTCACCGGCTCGCCCCAACTGCGCCGATTCCTCGCGGGAGTGTGGGCCTGGCTCGGCGGCAACCGCGCCTGGCACAGCGGCAGCCCCCGCTACAACTCTGCCTGATCAACCTGTTTTTTCTTAGGAGCACGACAACCATGACCCCTGTTCTGCGTACTGCGTATCAGAAGTCGGTGGCCGAGTACTGGAACAACGAGAAGGACCCGGTCAATCTGCGGCTGGGTGATGTCGATGGTCTCTACCACCATCACTACGGGCTGGGGGATTACGACCCGTCCGTGCTCGACGGTGACGAGGCGACGCGGGACGCGCGGATCGTCGAGGAGCTGCACCGGCTGGAGTCCGCGCAGGCCGACGTCCTCCTCGATCATCTCGGGCCGGTGGCGGCGGGGCAGCGGTTGCTGGACGCCGGGTGCGGGCGTGGCGGTCGAGCATCATGGCGAACGCGCGGTTCGGGTGCCGGGTCGACGGCGTGTCCATCTCCCAGGCGCAGGTCGACTTCGCCAACGAGCAGGCCCGCAAGCGCGGTGTCGACGACCGGGTGCGGTACCACTTCCGCAACATGCTCGACACCGGCCTGCCCACGGGGGAGTTCCAGGGCATCTGGAACAACGAGTCGACCATGTACGTCGACCTGGACGAGCTCTTCGCCGAGCACGCCCGCCAGCTCGCCTTCGGCGGCCGCTACGTCGTCATCACCGGCTGCTCCAACGACGTCACCGGCGGCCGCTCCAAGGCCGTGAGCCGCATCGACGAGCACTACACCTGCAACATCCACCCCCGCAGCGCCTACTTCAAGGCCATGGCCGCCAACGGCCTCGTCCCCATGACCGTCCTCGACCTCACCCCCACCGCCATCCCCTACTGGGAACTCCGCGCCCGCTCCTCCCTCGCCACCGGCGTCGAGGACCCCTTCCTCACCGCCTACCGCGAAGGCAGCTTCCACTACCTCCTCATCGCCGCCGACCGCATCTGACATCTGACAGGTGACACACACCCGTCCGGGGCCGTGACAGCCCGGGCGTCGCGCACGGAGGATGCCTCCATGCCGTACGCCACGACCCCGGACGGTGTGCGCATCGCGCACCAATCGCGCGGCGAGGGTCCCCGCTCGTGCTCCTGGCCTGCCAGGCCAACAACCACCGGTGGTGGACGACGTCGCGCGTCGACTTCCACGCCGCCGCCCGCAGCACGATCACGCTCGACTACCGCGGCACGGGAGCGAGCGACGAGCCGGAAGGCCCGTACTCGACGCGTGAGTTCGCCCGCGACGTGATCGCCGTCCTCGACGACCGTCGGCATCGACCGCGCGAGACGTCTACGGCACGTCGATGGGCGGCCGGTGGCCCAGTGGGTGGCGGCGGATCACCCGGCCGCGTCCGTCGCCTGGTCCTCGGCTGCACCACGCCTGCGGCCGCCACGCCGTCGACACGGCCCCGCCGTGCGCCGTTCCCCTGGCCGTACGGATCCCTCCGAGGCCCCGCCGGGCCCTTCTCGACCTGATGTACACCCCGGCCTGGTCGGCCTCCCACCCCGGCCCGTACCGCACCCTCGGCGACCCGGACATGTCCGCCCCGCGCCCGTGGCCGGCACCTCCGTCGCGAGCCGGGAGCACGACGCGTGGGACGCGCTGCCCGGCATCACGGCCCCCACCCTGGTCCTGCACGGCACGGACGACGTCTTCAACCCGGCGGCGAACGCTCCTCTGCTCGCGGAGCGCATCCCGGGCGCCGGCCTGCGCATGATCCCCGGTGCGCGGCACGCGTACTTCGACGAATTCCGCGCCGTCGCCGGACCGCTGGTGCTGGACTTCCTCGACGGGTAGGCGACCGGCCGATCCGTTTCCTCGCCCCGCGACCGGTCGTTGGACCATCCGAGTAGTTCCCACCTCCTGCCGGCGCGAACGGAGACGCCCTCGTGCGAATGACCGACATCCAGCGCTGCGAAGGTCCGCCCCGGAACGCTCGTCGAATGGACCCTCGACCCGGCGGCCGTCGGGACGGTGACGGACGTGCCGGAGGACCCCCGGCCTCCGGCGTACGTCCAGGAGTCGCACCTCAGGACGGCGCGGTCGTGTGCGCGAGGACGGGCTGTTCGTACCGACCTGGCTCGGGACGGCGTTCGACCTCCCCGGCGCGGTCGATCTCGACGTGCTGCAGGAGGCGTTGAGCCGGTGGACGCTCTCGGCACGAGACGCTGCGCAGCGGATTCCGCTGGTCCGGCGACGAGGTGCGCCGCTTCACGCTCGACGCCGGGTCCCTGTCGCTCCGGCGCACGGTGGTCGGTCACTTCCCCGACGCGGGAGAGCTGACCGGCACCTCCAGGACCGCTTCGACGTCGCGGCGGACGCGCTCGGCTGGCCCAACTTCCTCTACACGGCGGTCGTCCGGGACGACGGCACGAGCGTGTACATGGCCTTCGACCACAGCAACGTCGACGCGTACTCCATCCAACGCATCCCCGCCGAGGTCGACGAACTCTGCGGCGCGATCGGCGAGGGCCACGCGGAGGACCGGCCACCGGTCAGCAGCTACATCGACTTCTGCGGATCGAGCGGCGAACGCCGACCGGATCGACGACGACCACGCGATCGTCGCCCGCTGGCGGGAGTCATGCAACCGCTGCGACGGAAGCTGCCGAACTTCCCCGTCGACCTCGGCCTGGACCCCAGCGGCAAGCTGCCCACCCAGCAAGCTCATGCACGAGATGCTCGTGGGCCCCGACGACGCCGCCGCGTTCGAGGCGCACTGCCGCCCCTACGGAGGCAGCCTGGCCGGCGTCCTGGCCGCCACGGCGGTCACCGTCCACGGGATCGGCGGCGAGCCCGTCTACCGCACCGTCGTCCCGTTCCACACCAGGGCCAAGTCCCGATGGCTGGACTCCGTGGGCTGGTACGTCGGCGGCGCCCCGATCGAGATCCCCATGGCGGGCCTGTCCGACTTCCGGACCACCCTGGAACGCGTCCGCACCGAGCTGCGCTCTCGCCATGCCCCTGACCCGCGTCCCCATCGCCCGCGTACTCCGCCTCCTCGGCACGGACTTCCGCCCGACGTCCCCGACCTCTACTCCATCGTCTCGTTCGTCGACGCCCGCGGCGTCCCCGGCTCCGAGCGCTGGCCGAGCGGAACGCGTTCGGCCTGATCAGGGTGTCGTACGGCGACCAGGTCTGCGCATGGATCACCAGGCTCCACGAGGGCCTGCAACTGGCGAGCCGATACCCGGACACGGAAGTCGCGTACGCGAGCATGCGGCTCTATGCGGAGCAGTTGCGGGAGGCGATCGTCTCGGTGGCGCGCAATGGCCTGGACGCCTCTCTGCGATGAGTGCCCGCGCGCTGCGACTCGGTCCGCATCCCGTCTGCCGCGTCCTGGGTGGATACGCTGGCCGCGCACCCCTTGGAGGACACTGTGACCATCGACCCCCAGCACCTCGCGCTGCTCGAAGAGGCCCAGCGGATCGCGCCCAAGGGTGTCAAAGTCGAGTACACCGACGGCACGATCATCATGCAGGCGGCGCCGACGGTGATCCACCAGCGAAACCTGTTCCATCTGCGTGTGCAGTTCGACGCACACCGGCCGGACGGCTACATGCCGACCGAGAACACCGACCTGGAATCCCCCCACGCGGCAAAGCTCCGGAATCCCGACCTCACCTACCTGCCCGAGGAGGTCATGGAGGCCGAGGGAAACACGGCACCGGCCGACGTCGCGCTCGTCGCGGTGGAGATCGTCTCCCCGTCCAACCCGGAAAACGACTGGGTGGGCAAGCTGCGGGACTACGCGGTGATGCGGATTCCGCTCTATCTCATCGTCGATGCCCGCGACTTGACGGTGACGTTGTTCTCCGAGCCCAACCACGACCGCTACCACACGCGGACCGACCGGAAATTCGGCGACACGATCCGTATCCCCGAGCCCTTCGGATTCGACCTGGATCTCTCGCGTCTGAATGCCTATACCTGACCAGGGCTCGTCCCGGGCACCGGCGATCTCCGACGTGGACAGCAGCACCGAGCCCCGTAGCCGTCCGCCGGGCGGTGGCTACGGGGCTCGGCGCCATGCGGCCTAGATGTCGAAGTACAGCTCGAACTCGTGCGGGTGCGGCCGCAGCTGCATCGGGGCGATCTCGTTCGTGCGCTTGTAGTCGATCCACGTCTCGATCAGGTCGGACGTGAAGACGCCGCCGGCCTGGAGGTACTCGTTGTCGGCCTCGAGGGCGTCGAGGACGGCGGGGAGGGAGGTCGGGACCTGGGGGACGTTGGCGTGCTCGTCGGGGGCGAGCTCGTAGAGGTCCTTGTCGATCGGCTCGGCGGGCTCGATCTTGTTCTTGACGCCGTCGAGGCCGGCCAGGAGGAGGGCCGAGAAGGCGAGGTAGGGGTTCGAGGACGGGTCGGGGGCGCGGAACTCGACGCGCTTGGCCTTCGGGTTGGAGCCCGTGATCGGGATGCGCATCGCGGCGGAGCGGTTGCGCTGCGAGTAGACCATGTTGACCGGGGCCTCGAAGCCGGGGACCAGACGGTGGTAGGAGTTCACCGTCGGGTTGGTGAAGGCGAGCAGCGAGGGGGCGTGCTTGAGGATGCCGCCGATGTAGTAGCGGGCGGTGTCCGAGAGGCCCGCGTAGCCCTGCTCGTCGTAGAAGAGCGGCTCGCCGCCGTTCCACAGGGACTGGTGGACGTGCATGCCCGAGCCGTTGTCACCGAAGATCGGCTTCGGCATGAAGGTGGCCGTCTTGTCGTTGCGCCAGGCGACGTTCTTCACGATGTACTTGAAGAGCATCAGGTCGTCGGCGGCGGCGAGCAGCGTGTTGAACTTGTAGTTGATCTCCGCCTGGCCGGCGGTGCCCACCTCGTGGTGCTGGCGCTCGACCTTGAGGCCGGCCTTGTCCAGCTCGAGGGAGATCTCCGCGCGCAGGTCGGCGAAGTGGTCGACCGGCGGGGCCGGGAAGTAGCCGCCCTTGTAACGGACCTTGTAGCCACGGTTGTTGACCTCGGAGCCGGTGTTCCAGGCGCCGGCCTCGGAGTCGATGTGGTAGAAGGGACTGGTTCGCCGACGTCTCGAAACGGACGTTGTCGAAGATGTAGAACTCGGCCTCGGGGCCGAAGTACGCGGTGTCGGCGATGCCCGTGGAGGCGAGGTACGCCTCGGCCTTCTTCGCCACGTTCCGCGGGTCGCGGCTGTACTGCTCGCCGGTGATCGGGTCGTGGATGAAGAAGTTGATGTTCAGCGTCTTGTCGCGGCGGAACGGGTCCATGCGGGCGGTGGGAAAGGTCGGCGCGCAGGGCCATGTCGGACTCGTGGATGGCCTGGAAGCCGCGGATCGACGAGCCGTCGAAGGCCAGCTCCTCGGCCGGGTCGAACGCCTCCGCGGGGATCGTGAAGTGCTGCATCACGCCCGGCAGGTCGCAGAAACGGACATCGACGAACTTGACGTCCTCGTCCTTGATGAACTTCTTGGCGTCGTCGCCGTTCTGGAACATCCAACCCTCCTAGCCCGGCCGCCAGCGGTCGGGGATTGCTTCGGTGGTGCTGCGGCCGACCCTAGAGAGACCGGATTTCCCGGGCATGACCCGTTTGTTTCGCCGAGGTTAACCGGGCCGCGGCCGAAACGTGATCGGAACGCGCGGCCGAAACGCGACGACGGTGGAGGTGTCCGGTCGTGATGCGGGCCACCCGGGCGGGGGAACCGTATGCGACCCCAGTACCGTGGACGGGTGGACAAGAGGCAGCAATCGGCTCGTGGCTCTCCGGCCCCCGCGCGGCCGCGGAGGAAATGGGGTGTCGACTTTGGTTACCGGGGGCCAGAGCCTCGGCCTGCCGGAGAACGGGCCGGGCTCCGTCGCCCCGTTCGGCCGGCGATTCGGAGCGATCTTCATCGACTGGGCCCTGTGCCTGCTCGTCGCGAACGGGCTGATCGCACAGGGCAACGCGCACCGGGCCGGCAACTGGGCGCTCGTCGTCTTCCTGGTGCTCAGCGTGCTCACCGTGGGGACGATCGGGTGCACGCCGGGCAAGCGGCTGCTGAGGCTGCGCGTGGTGAGCGCGGAGGGCGGCCGGCTGACGTTCCCGCGGGCGGTGCTGCGCAGCGTGCTGCTGGTGCTGGTCATCCCCGCGGTCATCTGGGACCGGGACAACCGGGGACTGCACGACCGGGCGACGAAGGCCGTCCAGGTCCGGATGTGAGAACCCGGATGTGAGACCAAGGAAATGAGTGAGGGCGGGACCGGAAAACCGGTCCCGCCCTCACTCATTTCCTTGGTCTCAGCGGACCCTTCGGCATCCGCATGCCCTTGGGCATCGGACCCTTCGGGATCGGCATGTTGCTCATCAGGTCGCCCAGCGCCCGCAGCCGGTCGTTCACGACCGTCACCTGGGCGCCCGGCAGCACGCGCGGCAGCTTCAGCAAGGTGGTCCGCACCTTCTTCAGCGGCACCTGGCCCTCGCCGTCACCCACGATCACGTCGTGGACCGGAACGTCCGCGACGATGCGCGCCATCCGCTTCTTCTCGGCGGCCGAGACGACCACGTTGGCGCTGTACTGGCGGCGCGCCCGGTCGTAGTCGCCGCCGCAGGTGATCAGGCGGAGTTCGGCCCGGCCCGCGGTGTGCGGCCCGTACACCCGTCCGGCGTCGAAGTGGTCCTTGCCGAAGACGGTGACGTCGTCGACGGTGAACTCGGCGGTGGAGCCGTCGGCCCGGTCGACGCTGACCGTCTCGCCGCGCTTGAGGCCGCCGAGTTCGTAGAAGACCGCCGGTGCCCGGTCGGTGTCCACATGGCCGACGAGGACGGCCGCGCCGGGGCTGCCGGGCTGCGGGCCGCCCCGGTACCAGGCGACGGTGTCGGCCCGGTCGTACGGCGGTGGTTCCGCCGCGCCCTCGCGGGTCAGGCCGCGGCCCTCGATCGGGGCCCTGAGGCCCATGGCCCGGATGGCCAGGCGCTGCGGCGGCGCTCCGGGCAGCGGGTCGTGGGGGCGGCGGCAGGGCGCGCACGGGCGGGCGGCCCGCGGCGGCGACGTCGCCGGTGGCGGGCCACGAACCGGACGGCACCTCGGTGACCTCGCGTCCCCACAGCCACAGGGCGAACAGCAGGGCGGACCAGGCCACGCCCGTCAGCAGACGGCCGCGGCCGCTGGCGCGTGCTTCGGACACGGCGGGGTGCCACTCATCCTCGGCCGGCGTCGGTGCGGCGGCGGTACCAGATCAGGCCGCCGGCGATCAGGACGCCGGCGCCGCCGAGGACGAGCCCGGGGGTGCCGGGCGTGCTCGACGCGGCTGCGGGCGCGGTGCCGCCGCCGCCCGCCGGCACGGGGGCGACGGGCACGCCGTGCTCATGCTCGTGCTCGTGTTCCTGGCCGTGCTCGCCGTGCTCGTGTTCGCGCCCGGTGAGGGCGGCGTGGCCGTCCCGGCCGTCGGGCACCGCGTCGGGCACGACGGTCAGCACGCCCTCGGCGACCGACTCGCGGCCGTCGCAGTTGATGCGGACGGGGTAGGTACCGGCGGACGTCGTGGAGCGGACGGTGGCCTCGGCGAAGTGGCCCGTGGTGTCGCGGGCGAGCCTGGCATCGGTCACGAACGCCTCCGAGACGGCCGTGGCGCGATCGCCGGTGCAGCCGGAGACGCGCACCTGCACGTCGGCTCCCGGTCTGCTGGTGACGGGAACGAGCTCCACCGCTCCCATGCGGGTCGTCGGGGGATCGTCGAGGGCATGGGCAGGGGCGGCACCGACGGCGACCGCCGTCAGCGCACCGCAGAGTGCGGAGCGGACTGAAACCATGGTGAACCTCCTGACCCTCAGAGGTTCACCCGGCGGGGGACGGTGCGCGCATCCGCTCCGTGGGCCCGTTACTCCAATCGGTGACGGAACCGGATGCGCGTACCCGCCGGACGGGTCAGCGCGGGACCGGCCCGGCTCTCACACGAGGTCGACGAGGTCCGCGATGGAGTCGACGACCGTCGACGGGCGGAACGGGTAGCGCTCGATGTCGTCGGGCCGGGTCAGCCCGGTGAGCACCAGGAAGGTCTCCATGCCGGCCTCCAGGCCGGCGAGGACGTCGGTGTCCATCCGGTCGCCGATCATGGCGCTGGTCTCCGAGTGGGCGCCGATCACATTGAGTCCGGACCGCATCATCAGTGGGTTCGGCTTGCCGACGAAGTACGGCTCGCGTCCGGTCGCCTTGGTGATCAGGGCGGCGACGGAGCCGGTGGCGGGCAGGGCGCCCTCGGCGGACGGGCCGGTTTCGTCGGGGTTGGTGGCGATGAACCGGGCACCGTTGTTGATCAGACGGATGGCCTTGGTGAGCGCCTCGAAGGAGTAGGTCCGCGTCTCGCCCAGGACGACGTAGTCGGGGTCCGCGTCGGTGAGGACGTAGCCGACGTCGTGCAGCGCGGTGGTGAGCCCGGCCTCGCCGATGGCGTAGGCCGTGCCGCCGGGGCGCTGGTCGTCGAGGAACTTGGCGGTGGCCAGGGCCGAGGTCCAGATGCTGGCGGCGGGGACGTCCAGGCCGATCCGCTTGAGGCGCGCGTGCAGATCGCGGGGGGTGTAGATGGAGTTGTTGGTCAGCACGAGGAACGGCCGGCCGGACTCGCGGAGCTTCTTGATGAAGGTGTCCGCCCCCGGCACCGGGATGCCTTCGTGCATCAGCACACCGTCCATGTCGGTGAGCCAGGACTCGATGGGCTTGCGCTCTGCCACGTGCGGAACTCCTGCCGTACTGTGCCTCGGACCGTGTCTTCGGGGCACCGGGGGGGGACGCCGGATGAACCGGGGCGGCAGGGCTCGCCCGCCGCCCCGGCACCCTCCAGCCTAGTCAGCTCCCGGTGGCGCTCTTCCAGGCGTCGACGTACGAGGTGAGGTTGCGGTCGATGTCCGCCCAGTCCGGGCGGAATATCTCGGTCCCCCGCATGATGTCCGCCAGTGCCTCGGCGTTCTTGTCGGTCGCCTTCACATCCGTGCGGGCCGCGAAGCCGCCGGCCACCGAGGACGCCTGCCGCTGCACGTCCTCGGAGAGCAGGTGGTCGAGGAACTTCCGGGCGTTGTCGGCGTGCGGCGCGCTCTTCACCAGCCCCGCCGCGTAGGGCAGGGGGAACGTGCTGGGCTTCCCGCCCTCGGCCGCCGGGAAGAAGATGCCCTGGTGCGGCATGGAGGCCATGTCGGCGAAGTTCATCTGGACGTCGCCGTTGGCCACCAGGAGTTCGCCCTTGTCGGTGCGCGGGGCGAGCTGTCCGGTGGAGGAGGACGGGCCGACGTTGTTCCTCTGGAGCTTCTTCAGGTACTCCATGGCGGGTTCCTTGCCGCCGAAGTCCCGCATCGCCTTGATCAGGACGGCCGTCCCGTCGCCCGCGACGCCGGGGGTCGAGTACTGCAGCTTGCCCTTGAAGCGGTCGTCCAGCAGATCGTTCCAGGTCTTCGGCGGGGACTTCAGCTCCTTGGTGTTGTAGATGAAGCAGAAGTAGTTGTTGACGACGGAGGTCCACTTGCCGGAGGGGTCCTTGTCGCCGGGGGCGACCTTCTCCGAGCCCTTGGGCCGGTACGCCTCCAACAGGCCCTTGCCGTCGGCCTGCTGGATGAAGGGCGGCAGCGTGACGACCACGTCCGCCTTGGTGTTGGAGCGCTCCCTGGCCAGCCGCTGCACCATCTCGCCCGAACCGCCCTCGACGTACTTGACCTTGATGCCGGTCCGCTTCTCGAAGTCGCGGAAGACGCGGTCGTAGAAGCCGGATCCGTCCTCGGACTTGAGGCCGTCGGCGCTGTAGACGGTGATCTCCTTGGCGTCGGATCCGCCGGTGGTGCCGCAGGCGGTGAGCGGGGCGAGGAGGGCGACGGCGAGCAGCGCAACGCCTCCGGTGCGGATACGGGACATGACGGGGAGAACTCCTCGGTGGCAGCAGCGGACTTCAGCGGTAGGAGGCCCGGGTGCGCACCCGGGAGACGGCGAGCAGCACCAGCAGCGTCGCGGTCATCAGGACGACGGCGAGGGCCGCGCCCGCGAAGAGGGCGCCGCGGTCGGTGGCGCCGAAGATCTTCACCGGCAGCGGCAGCCAGTCGGGCGGGTAGAGCATCATCGTGGCGCTCAACTCGCCCATGGACAGGGCGAAGCAGAGCCCGCCGGCGGCGCCGAGGGAGGGCAGCAGCAGCGGGAGGCGCACCCGCCACAGCACGTACGACGGGGACGCTCCCAGGCTCGCGGCGGCCTGTTCGTACGCCGGGTCGAGGCGGGCCAGCGCGGCCGTGACCGACTGGTGGGCGAAGGCCGTCACCAGGACGGCGTGGGCGACGACCACGATCTGCGGCGTGCCGTTGAGCAGCAGGGGCGGCCGGGAGAAGGCGACGAGCAGGGACAGCCCGACGACGACCGAGGGAACGGCCACCGGCAGCATGAACAGGCCGTCCACCAGCCGCCGTCCGCGCGGGCCGAGCCGGGCGGCGGCGAGGGCCGACCAGGTGCCGACGGCCAGGGCGGAGGCGCTGGCCGCGAGGGCGGTGAGGAGGCTGGTGGTCAGGGCCTCCAGGGCGTCGCCGTGCGCGACGTCGCGGTAGTGGACGAGCGTCGCACCGGAGGGGAGCGCTCCGCTCCAGGAGGTGGCCAACGAGGCCGCGACGATCACGAGGAACGGGAGCGCGAACACGGGCAGGAAGAGCACCCAGAACACGGCGTGGACCAGACGGCGGGCGATGCGGCTATGCACGAGCACGGCGGCGTCCTCCCTGCGCGACAAGGGTCCGGTAGACGGCATAAAGCGCGCCCGACAGCGCGATGTTGACCACCGCGACCCACGCAGGCGGCGGTCCAGTCGCCGTCGAGGATCGCCCTGCTGTAGATCAGCACCGGCAGTGTCGTGACGTCCTTCGCACCGGTGAACAGCACGATCCCGAACTCGTTCAGGCACATCACCAGCACCAGCGACCCGCCGGCGGCGAGCGCGGGCAGCGCCTCCGGGAGGATCACCTGCCGCACGATCCGCGGCGCCTTGGCGCCCAGCGACGCGGCGGCCTCCAACTGCGCCGTCTCCAGCTGCGAGAACGCGGCGAGCAGCGGCCGCATGACGAACGGGGTGAAGTAGGTGACCTCGGCGAGCAGGACGCCCCACCGGGTGTGGAGGAAGTCGAACGGCCCGTCGGCGGTGCCGGTGACGCCCGTCCAGATCCCGTTGGCCATCCCGGCCTGCCCGTAGACGAAGAGCAGCGGCGAGCGTGATGAGGAAGGAGGGGAAGGAAAGGAAGACGTCGACGAACCGCCCGACCGGCCCGCCCTCCCGGGAAGGGGCACGAACGCGATCACGATCGCGAGCGCGAAGCCGAGGGACCAGGGCGCCGGCGGTGGCGCCGACGGCGATGAGGACGGTGTTGCCCAGGGCGTCGCGGAAGGCGTCCTGCGCGAAGACGCGTCCGTACGCGGCGGTGGTCGGGCCGCCTCCGCCCAGGGACTCCCGTACGACGAGGCCGAGCGGGTAGAGGAAGAACAGCCCGAGAACGGCGACCGGGGGGAGCGCGAGGGCCCACGGAGCGAGGGTTCTCCCCCCCGCGGCGGCTACGCATCCCCTGTCCCTGTCGGCAGCAGCAGCACCGCATCCTCCGGCGCGAAGTGCAGCGTCACCTGCGCTCCGGGCGCCGGCGGATCGCGCAGTTCACGGACGTCCGCCAGGACGCGGTGGCCGGACACGTCCGCGCACAATCGGTGCGTGGCGCCCCGCCATTGGACCTCGGACACCGTGCCGCGCAGCGCGTTCGGGCCGTCGCCGAGGCCGACCAGGTGGGGGCGGACGCACAGCGTGGCCGTCCCGTCGGCGGGGGCTCCGGGGACGGACAGGGGGCGTGCCCGCGAAGGAGACGCCGCCCCCGTCGGCCACCGTCACCGGCAGCAGGTTCGCGCTGCCGACGAACGACGCCGTGAACTCCGTGCGCGGGCTGCGGTAGAGCTCCCTCGGCGTGCCGCAGTCGCGCAGCCGCGCGCGGTCCATGACCGCGATGCGGTCGGCCAGCGTCAGGGCCTCGACCTGGTCGTGGGTGACGTACAGCATGGAGACCGAGGGCAACTCGCGGTGCAGCCGGGCGAGTTCCGCGAGCATGTCGGAGCGCAGGCGCGCGTCCAGCGCGGACAGCGGCTCGTCCAGCAGCAGCACCCCCGGCCGGATCGCCAGCGCCCGCGCGATCGCGACGCGCTGCTGCTGCCCGCCGGACAGCTCGCGCGGGTAGCGTCGCGCGTAGGCGGCCATGCCGGTCATCTCCAGCGCCTCGGCGACCCGTTCGGCGACCGTCGCCCGCGGGGTGCGGCGGGCCTTCAGCCCGAACGCGACGTTGGCCTCGACCCGCAGGTGCGGGAAGAGCGCGTACTGCTGGACGACCATCCCCACACCCCGCCGGTGCGGCGCGAGCCCGGTGACGTCGCGGCCGTCGATGAACACCCGCCCGGAGGACGGCCGGACGAAGCCGGGCGACGGCCCGCAGGGCGGTGGTCTTGCCGGAGCCGGAGGGGCCGAGGAGGGCCACGACCTCGCCGGGTTCGACGGTGAGGTCGAGGGAGTCGAGGGCGGTGGTGCCGTCGTAGGAGACGGAGACGGAGTCGAAGCGTATGCCGGTCACGGTCTCCCGGCCTTCGCCTCGTACCCCGCGATAAGATCCGGGAGTTGGGCCACCGAGTCCAGCACGGCCGTCGCCCCCGCCGCGCGCAGCGCCTCCGCGCCGTGCGCCCCCGTCAGGACGCCGGCCACGACCGGGGCCCCCGGACCGCCGTCCGCTGAGCATGTCGTACGACGTGTCGCCCGCGACCGCGATGCCGCCGACGCCGTCCGCGGCGTGGGTGCGCAGCAGCGCGGTGAGGATCATGTCGGGGTAACGGCCGGCCCCGCCCGCCCGCGTCGGCGGGGCACAGGGCGAGGTCCACGAGTCCGTCGTCCCAGCCCGAGTGCGGCGAGGATCGCGTCCTGGGTGGCGCGGGCGAATCCGGTCGTGAGCGCCACGGTCCGGCCCTCGCCGCGGAGCCGCTCGATCGCCTCCCGCGCGCCGGGCACGGGGGCGCAGTGGCCGGCGTCCACGAGTCGTGCGTACGCCGCCTCGAAGGCGGCGTTGGCGCGCTGCGCCAGGGCCTCGTCGCCGCGCGCGCTCAGGTGACGGAAGACGGAGATCTCGATTCGCCCATCGTGGCGCGGACGTAGGC
>NZ_BAAAXZ010000099.1:0-21669 GCF_039535865.1 Streptomyces thioluteus | reverse complement strand
GGGCCTCCAGCTCGCCAGGCGCAGCTCTCCAGGCGCGCCGCCTCGCACACGGCGGGCTCGTAGTCGCCGAGTTCGGCGTACGGCGAGCCGCGCCACAGCTCCAGGCATGCCCGGAGGACCTGGCTCGCCTCCGGGTAGCGGCCTCCCGCAGCAGTTGGCGCCCCTCGCGCAGCAGACCCTCGAAGCGCACGGGCGTCCACCCGTTCCGCCTCGACGGCGAGGAGATAGCCCTGCGGCTCCCGGCGGAGGATCCGGTTGCGGCCCCAGGGCGGGCAGTCGGGCTCCAGTTGGCGGCGGAGGTGGGAGACGTAGCTGTGGGAGACTTGCGACGGCGTTGCCGGGAGGGCCCGCCGGCCATATCGCCTCCGTGAGCCGCTCCGCCCCGACCACCTGCCCCGGCGCCAGCAACAGGGCCGACAGCACGGCGCGTTGACGCGCCGGGCCCAGCGGCAGCGGGCCCTCCGTCGACGACACCGCCACCGGCCCGAGGATGTTGAAGGATAAGTCGGACGGGAGTTTCACAACGGCATTCACCAGGGATACGCCTCTCTCGCGAATGGATGGTCAAGGGACGGTCAATGACCACGGGTTCATCACCCGTGACGGACGGTTGCACCTTTGCCGACGGACACGGTTCTCCCCCGGGCGGACGACGAATTCCCCCGGAGTCTGTGATCTTCGCCATTCGGGACACGGGGCCACGGCGGGGCGGACCCCGCGGCGCGCGGCCCGACCGGACCGGACGGCCCGTGAGCACGACGCACGCCGCGCACCGCGGGGTTCCCGGACGCATCGTCGCAATTCACCGCCCTACCTCGGACCGTGACGGCCGCCCGGCGACCGCCGCACCGCACACCGGCGAACGGGCCGCGCCGTCACGAGCCAAACGATGATGCCAATCGATTCGTCCCCGGCGTGACGGGGGCCATGAACGGTGCATTGCACACCGGCCACCGGGCCGCACCCCGGGGAAACCGCCGCCCCCGGCCTCAGACCGCGGGCTCTCCCCGGGGACGCGGGAACGCCCGCCGCCCGGTTCGCCGATACGTTGCATTTGGGCCAAATGGAGATCACGGCGGGATGCTTGCACGCCACCCACTGTGCGTCCAGCGCCGCCGGAAGGCCCTGGCGGGATCCGGGGCGGCTCGCATCCTCCATCGCTGGCCAGATCACCCGGACGAGGGCCGTTCGGCATGTTTGACCTCCACGTTTCCCGCGCTGACCTCGGGTTACCGGTGAGTACATAGAGTGATACACCCATACCGCGACCCTGCATGCGGCGGCGAACCGCGGGACGACGGGGCACATTTCAGCCATTGCACCCGGACGGGAAACACCTTCGACCACCGACAAAGTGGCCCGATATCACCGTTTGAATGTCTGAAACCCGACAGCAAGGGAGTAATTACTACCCAGCCGCAATCATGGACAGAGTGGATCAACACCCCTCAAACACCCGCGTCGCACGGTGTCCGGACCTCGCCCCCACCGGCAGCCACAACGAGGGCCCCACCGGCCCCGGTTCGGACCGACGACAGCCCCGCACCTGCTCAATTGCGTAATCTGGCAAGCCTTCTGACGGACAACGACCCACCCGGCGCACGGCGGACCGCCGGACACCGCGCGGGCGGCAGGAGTGATGCGCGTGAAGGTGCGGGAACGGCTGCAGGTACTGGTTCGACAGCACGATGGACCGCGGCGCCCCGGCCCTGATCGGCTGGCTGGGCCTCGCGTCGGTGGTGCTCATCGCGGTCACGGCGACCGCCGTGACACTGCTCACCGACTCCGACACCGAGGCCAACGGCGGCTGGCGGGGCGTCGCCTGGATGAGCCTGCTGCGCACCCTCGACCCGGGCACCATGGGCGGCGACACCGGCGGGCCCGGTACTTCCTCGGACTGATGCTGACGGTCACCATCGGCGGGATCTTCATCGTCAGTTCACTCATCGGTGTCCTCACCACCGGCCTGGACCACCGGACTCCAGCGCCTGCGCAAGGGGCGCTCACGCTGTCTCTCGAACGCGGACACACATCTGTGCTCGCTGGTCGGACCAGATCTTCACCGTCATCGAGGAGCTCGTCGAGGCCAACCAGAGCGAACGCCGCTCGTGCGTGGTCGTCCTCGCCGACCGCGACAAGGTCGACATGGAGGAACAGATCCGCGCCCGGATGCCCGAGACCGGCCGCACCCAGGTGATCTGCCGCTCCGGCAACCCCCTCAAACAGGCCGACCTGGAGCTCGTCAGCCCCGACACCGCCAAGGCGATCATGGTGCTGCCGTCCTTCGGCCAGGAACGCGACACCCTCGTCATCAAGGTCCTGCTCGTCCTCAACAACCGCGCCTGGACCGGCCCCAAACCCCCCGTCGTGGCCTCCGTCCAGGACTCCGGCAACCTGGCCGCCGCCCGGCTCGCGGCCGGCGAGGGCGGCCTGGTCGTCGACGCCGAGGACCTCGCCGTCCGCCTCGTCGTGCAGTCCCACCGCCAGTCAGGACTCTCCGTCGTCTGGAACGAACTGCTGAGCTTCTTCGGCAACGAGATCTACCTCCGCCGCGAACCCGCACTCGCCGGCCTGGCCTACGGCGAGACCCTGCACCGCTACCGCCGCG
The DNA here is from genome assembly GCF_039535865.1 of Streptomyces thioluteus. NCBI lineage: Bacteria > Bacillati > Actinomycetota > Actinomycetes > Kitasatosporales > Streptomycetaceae > Streptomyces > Streptomyces thioluteus. Next base: position 19,061 of record NZ_BAAAXZ010000099.1, on the reverse strand, counting down.
GCATCCCCGTCGGCCTCCGCACGGACGACGGCCGCATCCTGGTCAACCCGCCCATGACCACCGTCGTCTCCGAACGGGACGAGCTGATCCTGATCGCCGAGGACGACGTGCTCATCGAACTCGCCGACGCCCCGCCGCCGTTCACCGAGGACGCCGTCGTCCTGTCCGCCGGCCGCCCCGCGGCCCCCGACCGCACCCTGCTGATCGGCTGGAACTCCCGCGCACCCAAAATCATCGACCTGCTCGACGACTTCGTCCGGCCCGGCTCGGCCCTCGACATCGCCTCGCCCCGCCGCCCGGTCACCCGGCGCGAAACCCCCCTCAGCAACCTCACCCTCGGCCACAAACGCTGCTCACCGACCAGCAGGCCCTCGCTGGAGTCCCTCGAACCGGGCGACTACCAGCACATCCTCGTCCTCTCCGACGAGTCCGTCGACCCCGAACAGGCCGACAACCGCACCCTGGTGACCCTGCTCCACCTGCGCGACATCGAAGTGCGCCTCGGCGACCCGTACTCGATCGTCTCGGAGATGAACCACGACGGCAACCGGGAGGTCGCCCAGGTCACCAAGGCCGACGACTTCATCGTCAGCAACAGACTGGTCAGCCTGCTGCTGACCCAACTCGCCGAGAACAAGGACCTGTACGGCGTCCTCACCGCCCTCTTCGACCCCTCCGGATCGGAGATCTACCTCAAACCCGCGCCCCGCTACCTCCGCCCGGGCGTCACGGCCGACTTCGCGACGGCCGTCGAAGCGGCCCGCCGGCGCGGGGAGACCGCCATCGGCTACCGGCTCGGCCACGACCGCGACACCCCGCCCGGATACGGCGTGCACCTCAACCCGCCCCGAACCGCACCGCTCTCCCTGGGCGACGGCGACCACATCATCGTCGTCGCGGAAGGGCCGTAGCCCGGGCGGCAGTGGGGGGGGGGCTTCCCGGGACCGGGCCGGGAAGCCCCCCACCCCGACCTCAGTCCCGCACCACACCCGGCGGGGTCAGCGAAGCCCTGGAGTTCAGCTTCTCCGCCTCCCCCGCCGCCTTGCGGTAGGCCTCCGTGACCTTCTCGATCGACTCGCCCGACGGCGCCCCCGGGGCAGCCGACTTGTTGCGGCCCACCCGGTCCATCTCGCGATTCGCCAGCACGATCGCCGACGTCACCGGACGACGCTCCGCCTCGTAGGCGGCGAGCGCGGCCACCGGATCCGGCTCCACCGCCAAGTGGTACGCCAGCACCCGCGCGTCGATGATCGCCTGCGTGCCGCCGTTGGCACCCGACGGATAGCCGGGATGCGCCGCGTCGCCCAGCAGCGTCACCCGCCCCCGGCCCCAGAACGGCAGCGGGTCGCGGTCGACCATCGGGTACTCGAGGATCTGCTCACTGCGGACGAACAGATCCGGCAGGTCCGTCCAGTCGAACTCCCACTCCGCGTAGTGCGGCAGCAGATCCTCGATCGTGCCCGGAGCGTTCCAGTTGACGTCCGCCCCCAGGGCGCCGGGCTCGCCCGTCGGCACCAGACAGACCCAGTTGACCAGCGTGCGGCCGCCGGTCCAGGGCCGCACGGGAGATCTGGTACGCGACGAACTGGGTGTTCTTGTCGTCCGCCGCGATGACGACGGCGTTGCCGGGGGCGAACGCGTCCTCCTCCGTCACCCCGCGCCACATCGTGACACCGTTCCACTGAAGCGGCCCCTGGTCCGGGTGGAGAAGGGCACGAAGGGTGGAGTGAATGCCGTCGGCGCCGACCAGGGCCTCGGCGGAGAAGCCGAGACGGCCGCCCGTCGACCGGTCCACGGCGTGCACCCGCACCCCGTCCGCCGTCTCCTCGAAGTCCTCGACCTGGACGCCCGTGCGCACCGCCTCCGGACCCAGCCGCTTCACGACCGCGTCCAGGAGCATCATCTGCAACTCGCCACGGTGCACCGAGAATTGCGGCCAGTGATAGCCCGCGGCCGTGCCGCGCGCCTCGCCGAAGAGCGTACGGCCGCGGCCGTCCGCGAAGGCGTGCTCGACGGCGGGCACACCGAGGGCCGCCAGGTCGTCGAGCAGCCCGAGTTCGTCCAACTCGCGGACGGCCGCGGGCTGGAGGTTGATCCCCACGCCCAGCGGCCGGACCTCCCGGGCCGACTCCAGGACGAGGGGTTCGATACCGGCCGCGTGCAGGCTGAGGGCGGCGGTCAGACCGCCGATGCCGCCGCCGACGATGATGACGTCCGCGGAGTGTGTCGTTGCCATGGTTCCTATCCAGAGCGAAGGGGTTACGCCGGGGTCTTCTTCAGGATCAACGCCGTGTTCTCACTGGGCAGTTCGACGCTGCGCTCGATCGTCAGCCCCGAGCGCGCGGCGAGGTCCCGCGTGCTGTCCAGCGTCCGCTGCCGGCCGCCGTTGAGCACGTACAGGTGCAGGTCCCACAGCGCCGGCAACAGGCCCGTGCCGTCGTCGCGGGTGAGCCGCTCGACGACGATCAGCCGCGAGTCGTCGGACATCGCCGAGCGCAGGTTGGCGAGCAGCCGCAGACAGGGCTCCTCCTCCCAGTCGCCCAGCACGCGCGAGAGCAGATACGTGTCGGCCGCCGCCGGCAGCGCGCCGGAGAACATGTCGGCGACGACCAGGTCGACGCGGTCGGTGCCGACCGTCTGCTCGAAGTGCGCCCGGGCGATGGGCATGGTGTGCTCCAGGTCCACCAGCGTGCCGCGCGCCTGCGGGGCACCGCGCAGGACCGTGGAGAGCAACTGGCCGCTGCCGCCCGCGATGTCGACGATGTGCCGGTCGCCGGAGAAGTCGATCTCCTGCGGGATCGAGTCGAAGTAGAAGTTGCTCGCCTGCATGGCCCGCTGGAAACGGCCCGCCGCCTCGCCGTTGCCGCGCAGGTACGGGATGAGCGGCTGGCCGTGCACCTTCTCGAAACCGGACGCCCCGGTGCGGAACGCATCCTCCGCGTGCCCCCAGGCGGAGTAGAACTCCTCGCCGTACAGCAGGCACATGTCGCGCAGGGACTCCGGGCGCTCCTGCAGGAGTTCGCCGACTTCGGTGGCCGCGTAGCCGCGGTCGGAGGTGAACACACCGAGTAACACCAGCAGCCGCATCAGGCGGTGGACGACGTCCTCGTCCATCCCGGTGGCGCGGGCGAGCGAGGCGTCGTCGGTGTTGCCGGCGGCGACGAGATCGGGCAGACCGAGCTTGGCGGCGGCGTAGACCGCCTGGGTACGCCAGGCGGCGGTGATGAGGTCGACGGTGGTGCGCGAGGCCTCTGCGCCTATGGCCATGTCTCCCAAGTCCTTTGCTGTGTTCGTATGTCGGTGATATACGGCTGTGGGGGATGGACGGCGGTGCTAGTGGTCCGTCGGGATCCAGTCGCGGTTGATGTGCGGCGTCTCGATGCTCAGCGACCGCATGTGCTCGATCGGATTGGCGTACTCGCGGCTGGACTTGATCTGGCCGTTGTCGAGCGTGAAGCCGTGGATGAAGTGGTTGCGGTAGTGCCCCTCGGGGTACTGCGGGAACCTGATGGTCCCCTCCCCGTCGCACTCCACCCAGATCACATTCGGGTCCTGGGTCTCGTAGATCCGGACGTCGATCCACTCCCAGTCGGGCAGCACCTGGAGCGAGAGCTCGTTGTGCCGCTTGAGGCGGTCCCGCCCCTTGACGACGATCGGCCGGCCGATGTCGGTGTAGAAGAGGGCGGTCTCGCCGTCCTCCGTGTACAGCGTGTACCGCTCCAGGCGCGCCTCGGCACCCGTGCGCAGATACTTCTCGACCGCCTCCCGGTTACGGGCACGCAGTTCGAGGTCGCTGGTGAAGACGGACGGGGCAAGGATGGGTGACGTGCTGTCGCTCATGTCGTCTCGCAGGCGTTGGTGGGTGCGACGGTGGCGGTCGCTTCGAAGTCGGGGTGGGGTGGCGCCTGTTGGTGGCGCGGGGGTGTGCGGGCGGGTCAGGCCTTCCAGGAGGAGACGACGCTGACGGCCTGCCAGGGGTTGAGCCGCGGGTCGCAGTACGAGGTGTACCGCTCGCCGACCCCGCCCAGACCGCTCGCGTCCACGACGCACTCGGTCACGTCGTGCGGGGTGGTCTCCAGATGCAGACCCCCGGCGGTCCCGCCGGCCTCGGTCACGGCCCTCAGGAACCGCGTGACCTCCAGCGACACGGTCTCCACCAGGCGCGTCTTGTAACCCCCGGGCGCGGAGACGGTGTTGCCGTGCATCGGGTCGGTCAGCCAGATCACCGGGTGACCGGCCTCCCGTACCGCCTCCACCAGCGCGGGCAGCCGCTCGGCGACGTTCTCCGCCCCCATCCGCGCGATCAGCGTCAGCCGCCCCGGCTCCCGGTACGGGTCAAGACGCCCGCACAACGCGAGGAGTTCGTCAGGTGTCATCGACGGACCCACCTTGCACGCCACCGGATTGCTCACCTCGGCCAGCAGCGCGACATGCGCGCCCTCGACCTGGCGGGTGCGCTCGCCGATCCACGGGAGGTGGGTGGAGCCCAGGTAGAGACGGTCCTGGTCGTCCGTGCGGAGCATGGGGACTTCGTAGTCGAGCAGCAGGGCCTCGTGGCTCGTCCACACCACGGGCTCGATGACGTCACGGCCGGCGGCGCGCTCGCGCCAGCCGAGGTGCTCGACGATGTCACCGGCGGCCATGTAGCCGGTGAGGATCCGCAGGGGATCGGGCCAGCGGCTGTCCGCGTCCGCCTCCGGACCGTTGACCATATGGCCGCGGAAGGACGGCAGTTCGACACCGTCGACCATCTCGGTGGGCTTGGAACGGGGCTTGGCGAACTGGCCGGCGATACGCCCGATACGGATGACCGGCTTGTCCGCGACCAGGCGCAGGGCACCGGCCAGAAGGTCCAGGAGGGCGGCCTTGCGGGCCACGTGGGAGGCGGTGCACTCCTGGGGGTCCTCGGCGCAGTCGCCGGCCTGGATCACCAGGGCCTGCCCGGCGGCGACCTGGGCGAGGTAGCCGCGCAGGGTGGCCACGTCGGTGGGCCGTACCAGGGCGGGGCGGGTGGCCAGGGCGTCGCGGACCCGGTTGACCTGCGACGGGTCACCCCACTCGGGCTGCTGCAGCGCGTCGCGGGTCCTGATGTTGTCTAAAGCGTTGTCCATGATCACGAGCTCGAACTCCAATCCGGCGATGGGGAGCGGTGGATCGAGGTGGGGGGTGGCACAGAACCCTCGGACCGCGGGACGGCCCGGGTGGGCCGCCCCAAAAGGGGGGTGAGGGTCCGTCAGGTGGGAATGCCCTCGCGCTTGATCTCCGGGACCGGGATGCCCAGCGCGCGCAGCTGCTCGAACGGGTTCATGAACTCGCGGTTCTGCTTGATCTTCCCGTCGACCAGCTCGAAGGAGTGCAGGAAGTGGTTCTCGTAGTAGCCCTCGGGGTACCCCGCGAAACGGATCTTCCCGTGCCCGTCGCACTCCACCCAGAAGTGGTTCGGGTCGTCCGTACCGAAGATCTTGATGTTGTACCACTCCCAGTCCGGGAAGCACTGCAGCGACCACACCGCATGCTCCGCCAGCCGGTCCCGGCCATTGATCGCGATCGGCGCACCGGTGTCCGTGGTCCACAGACCACCACTGCCGTCCTCCGTGAACAGCTCATGCCGCCTCAACCGGTCCTGGCCCCTGGTGTTCATGTACTTCTCAACCGTGGCCCGGTTGATCCGACGCAGCTCGGCATCGTCGGAAAACCCTTGCGACTGCACAGAATCGGACATTAGTCCCCCTCCATGGATGGTGGATGGAATACGGATGTACAGATGACGCAGTCCGTCATCTCAGCCCGGGCCGCACCGAATCGCTCGTGGCGAGCGACGGGACGACACGGATCGACGATCGACGACTACGTCATGTCGGGGTGAACGTCGGGGTCATGGAGTCGGGCGGAGCGGCGCGACCGCGCACAGGGTCGCCGACGCCACGCGCCCCGCCGGAGAGGCGGGCGGCACCGCCGCGGCGCCCGGGCCGGCCCACGCCGGCCGGGCTCTCTACTGCGAAGTTGTGGTGATGCGCACGGTGCGGGCAGCGGCCGCGCGGACCGCGCTGCCGGGCGGTGCGGCCGAAAACGGACACGACGTGGTGCTCATCTGGATCCCCCGTTCGGGAGTGCTCGTCACGCAGCTCTCCTGCGAGCACTCCTGGATACACCTGTCCCGTCGGTTCTGCCGGAACCAACGGCCTGGACGATTCTGCCCCACTCAGCAGCGCCACACAATGGATATGGGTGTACACCGCATACGGACTGTTTGACATGCATGGCACTTGACGCGCAACGCCTGTGATCAATCGGGCCGCATATCGGACGGATGCCTTCACATCACGGTCCCCACCAGGGCAGTTCACCGACCCGCGAGGGACACCACCGGCAATTCTCCGACACTCGCCCCAACCCTGCCGAACCCCACAGGAATCCACCGCGTACCAATATCACCGACCGGGCCCGAAAAGGCCGTTCGGACCGTGAGGGATGCGTTTTCGATATGGCTCCTATACGTCGTTCGTATTGGAACTCCGTCCACGGTTGGGGGAAGCTCGAACCACCGGCCTAGGTCCCTGGACCGATCATGGCCAAGCAACGGGGGAACAACGGGGGAAGTCGGAAATGAACGTCCTCGCGCCCATCGCGCGTGACGTGGTGCCACTGCGACGGCCTGCCCGGCGGCGCCGAGCGCGCACGCGGGGCGCCGCGCAGTGGTCTGCCCGCCGGAGAACGGCCGCGGCCCCGCCGCCGCCCCTCCGGTCCCGCCCCTCGCCCCGGGGGAGATCCTCCCGCCCTGTCGATCCGTTCCGCGGCGCGAACCGGATCCGCGCCGTCGACCAACTCCCTCAGCGCGACAGGAGGCAGCTGCTCATGACCACTTCGTCCCAGGCACCGCAGACCATGCCCGCCCCGCACGAGCACACCGCGCCGGACACGCCCTCGCACGCCGAGCTCGTCGCACGGGCCGCCGCCCTGCGGGACCGGCTGTGGGAAGAGGCACCACGGGCCGACCGCGACCGCCGGCTCGACGAGCGCACCGTCGACGCCATCCGGGACGCGGGACTCTTCCGGCTGCTGACGCCCCGGCGTTCCGGCGGCTACGAGACGGACTCCCGCACCCTGCTGGACGTCGTCACCGAACTCGGCCGCGGCTGCGGCTCCGCCGCCTGGGTCACCGGCGTCCTCAACGCGGGCAACTTCGTCGCCGCGCTCTTCCCGGACGAGGCGCGGGAGGAGGTCTGGGGCAAGAACCCCGACGCCGGGGTGGCCCTGGTCCTGGGCCCCGGCGCCCCGGCCCACAGGGTCGAGGGCGGCGCCCTGGTCACCGCCAAGTGGCCCTATTCGTCCGGTTCCCTGCACTGCGACTGGGCCGTGCTGACCCTCCCGGTGCGGGACGGCGACGCCGAGCCCGTGCCGTACCTCGCGCTCGTCCCCATGCGGGACACGACGGTCGAGGACACCTGGTTCATCACCGGCCTGCGGGGCACCGGCAGCAACACCATCGTGGTGGACGGGAAGACCGTTCCCGACCACCGGCTGATCCCGCTGGCGTCGGCCCTCGACGGCACGCTCCCGCCCCGCCACCCGGAGGAGACCCTCTACCGCTGCAGTTTCTCGGGCGTGCTGCTGACCTCGCTGCTCGGCGCGCAGCTCGGCGAGGTGCGGGCCGCCCTGGAACTGGTCCTGGAGAAGGCGCCGAAGCGGTCGATCAACGCTTCCAACTACACCAGCCAGGTCCAGTCGGTCACCTTCCAGACCACCGTCGCCGAGGCGGCCACGAAGATCGACACCGCGCTGTTCCACGCGTACCGGCTCACCGGGGACATCGACGCGCACGCCCGCCGCGGCGAGATGCCGGACGTGCCCACCCGCACCCGGGTCCGCACCGACTCGGCGTACGCCAGCCGGCAGTGCCGCGAGGCGGTCGACCTGTTGGTCACCGCCCACGGGACGTCCGCTTTCGCCGAGTTCAACCCGCTCCAGCGGATCTGGCGGGACGTCAACGTGGCCGGCCGGCACGCGGGCTTCGGGGCCGGCATCCCCGAGGAGATGTACGGCCGGGTGCTGCTCGGCGAGGACCCGCGGGCCGTCAGCTTCCTGCTGTAACGGTTCCCCGGGCCGCTTCCCCTCCCCGCCGGGGGAAGCGGCCCGGGCGCCGGGCACCACCACATCGAACGGGAGAACAAATGCTGGAGCAGCGCTCCTTTCGCGACATCCTCGGCCGGTTCACCACCGGCGTCGTGCTCATCACCGCGCAGACGCCGCACGGTCCGGTCGGCATGGCCGTCAACTCCTTCACGTCCGTGTCGCTGGATCCACCGCTGATCGCCGTGTGCGCCGCGCGGTCCTCGACCACCTGGCCGGCCATCCGGACCTCCGGGGGCTTCGCGGTCACCGTCCTCGGGGGACAGCACACGGACGTGTGCCGGGCGTTCAGCACCCGGGGGGGCGGACCGGTTCACCGGCGGGGAGTGGGCGTTCACCCGGGGCGGGCACCCGGTGCTGCTCGACGGGCTGGCCTGGCTGGACTGCCGGATCTCGACCATCCAGCCGGCGGGCGACCACGAACTGGTCGTCGCCGAGGCCCTGGAGGGCGCGCTGACCGGGCTGGAGAGCCCGCTGGTCTTCTACGCCGGCCGCTTCACCGAGCTGGCCCCCGCCCCCGAACTCGCGCGGGAGTGCGTCTGAACGGGCGGCGGCGTCGTGGTGGCGGGGCCGCACTCCGTGGAGTGCGGCCCCGCCACCACGACGCCGCCGTCACCGCGCGTCCGCGCGGTGCAAAAGCCCGCGGCCGGTGGGCAGTCCCGGTGGGGGGACTGCTCACCGGCCGCGGGCCGGCGGAGGGCCGGGTCGCCCGGTACGGGACGGCGGGGGTTCCATGCCGTACGTCGGGATGCCCTCGCGCGGTCGGTCGTCCGGTCAGGACGTCACGGCCGCCTCCTCCGCCGGTTCGGGGGAACCCACCGCCACCGCGGCCGCCTTGCGCTTGGTCAGCCGGTGGGCGAGTTCGGAGAGGCCGAGGCCGAGCACGGCGATGACCGCGGCGATGTAGCCGAGGCTGCCGGACCCTCCGATGGACAGGCCGGCACCGCCGATGGCACCCGCCAGGGCGATGGCCACGTAGAGGATGGACGAGTGCAGCGAGACCAGCACCGAGGCCAGCGGCGGGTTGAGCCCGATCAGCCGGTGCTGCTGCGGGGCGCTCATGCTGAAGCAGGTCACCGCGAAGACGGCGATGAAGCCGATCGACGCCGGGAACGACCCGCTGAACACCTGCACCAGGGCGAGGCAGACGGCGACCCAGATCAGGCAGATGGCCATCACGCCGCGGCCGCCGATGCGGTCGGTCACGATGCCGGCGAGGTAGCTGCCGACGATGGAGATCACACCGAGGACGAACATCAGGGTGGCGGTCTTGCCGCCCGAGCCGCCGGTGGCGCCGTCGAAGATGTCCGCGATGTAGGTGTAGAGGACGTACACCGAGGTGAACGCCAGCGCCGTCGTGGCCAGCGTGGTCAGCACCCGCGGGTCGGCGAGCGGCACGAAACGCCTCTTGAGGCTCTCCGCCGGCGGGGTCGGGATGTTGCGGGGCACCAGCGTCAGCAGGCCGACGATGCCGACGACGGCCAGGCCCGCGACGAACCACATCGTGCCGCGCCAGCCGAAGCGGCTGCCGAAGGCGGTGCCGATCGGGGCACCGAAGGCCGTCGCCGCGGTGAAACCGGTGAGGACGGTGGCGATGGCGCGCCCACGGCGCTCCGGCGTCACCAGCGCGGCACCCGACGAGGCGCCCACGGGCACGAACAGGCCGGTGCCGGCGGCCGCGACCGCCTGGGCGACCAGCAGCAGCGCGTAGTTGGGCGCCACGGCCGCGCCGACGGTGCCCACCAGGTAGACCAGCGCGGCGCTCAGCAGGACGACGCGGCGCGACCAGGCGGCGGTGACCGTCGCGAGGATGGGGCCGAGGATGGCGCACGCCAGCGCGTAGACGGTGACGACCTGGCCCGCGGCCGCCGTCGAGACGTGGAGCGAGTCCTCGAGGTGGGGCAGCATGCCGGCCAGCACGAACTCGTTCGTGGCGACCGCGAATACGCCAAATCCCAGGAGCGGAACGCTGAACCGGGACACCTGTCCCGGTGCTGCGTCGGCGGCATTTGACACTTACTTTCCTCCCATGCAGAGTCCGCTTTCCAGCGGGCGTGACAAGGCGGTCGCCTCGTGCGTGATTCCGGGCCGGGCACTGCAGGGATCAACGGCGCCCGGGGACGCGGAGGTTGGTTACACCGTCGGCAGCGCACCCGCCGCGGTCGCCGGCCGGTGTGGAGGACGGACACGCGGCGGATAGAGGCCTGCACATCCCTGCAGCTGGCGGCATCACGTCAGAAGTACCTGACTCGTATAGTCCCGGACCGCAGTTCGGACGTCCAATACGGAGTCCGTCTGGCACGCATAATGGATCCTTATAAGGACGAGTTAAAGGGGGTACGGAATTTCCGCGAATCGACAGATCAATGGCATCCGGACGGCCGGATCGGGAATTTCCCTTTCCTCCGGCGGAAACAGGGGGGTTAACCCCACGCGGGAACAGGTGGGTAGCAGGATCCCCGGCGCGGGCTCCGCCCGCACATACTCGGCCCCGGATCTCTTGCCACCCACCGACCTCGGAGGAGCCTTTCGTGAACAAGCATGCGCATACGGCACGGAGATTGCGGGCCGGCGCTGTCGGGGTGATCGCAACGGCCGTACTGGCCACCGGTTTCACGATGCCCGCCTCGGCGACATCGGCGACGGGCACCGGGAGCGCGTCGGACCACCGGGCCACCCGGGCAGCCCTCGACGAGGTGGTCAAGGGCGGACCGCCCGGAGGGATCGCGGTCGCCGAACGGGGTCACGACACCTGGGCCGGCCGCGCGGGCACCGCCGACCTCGCAACCGGCCGACAGCCACGGGCCGATGACCGCTTCCGGGCGGGCTCGATCACCAAGACCTTCGTAGCCACGGTGGTGCTCCAGCTGGAGGCCGAGGGGAAACTGAGCCTGGACGACACCGTCGACCACTGGCTGCCGGGCGTGGTCCGGGGCAACGGGCACGACGGCAACCGGATCACGGTGCGCCAACTCCTCAACCACACCAGCGGGATCTACAGCTACACCGACGACGAGGGCTTCAAGCGGAAGGCGTTCGGCACCGGCTTCCTCCGCCACCGCTACGACACCTGGACACCGGAGCGGATCGTCCGGATCGCCATGAGCCACCGGCCGAACTTCGATCCCGGCGACGAGTGGCGCTACTCCGACACCAACTACATCCTCGCCGGGATGGTGATCCGGAAGGCCACCGGCCACTCGTACGCCCATGAGATCGAGCAGCGCATCCTGCGCCCCCTGCACATGGACTCCACCACGCTGCCGGGCACCCGGAGCCGCGTGCCGGGGCCCAGCGGCCGGACCTACTCGAAGCTGACCGGAGAACTCTCGGGCCCCGGAAAGCCGGGGGACCCGACGTACGACGTCACCGACCTCAACCCGTCCCTCGCGGGCTCGGCCGGTGAGATCATCTCCAACTCCCGGGATCTCAACCGGTTTTACCGAGCCCTGCTCTCCGGAGGGCTCCTCGAACCGCGCCAGCTGGAGGAGATGACCACCACCGTGCCGATCCGCGGAGTGCCGTCCGTCTCCTACGGCCTCGGCCTCATGAAGGTCAAGCTCTCCTGCGACGTCGAGGTGTGGGGGCACAACGGCGGCATCCAGGGATCCGTATCGGACACCGTGACGACCGCGGACGGCGATCACGCGCTGACGTTCAACTTCAACGGCGACTGGAACGTGCAGCAACAGCCGGTCGTCGAGGCCGAGTTCTGCGGCCGGTGACCGACGACCCCGTCAGTCGTCGAACGCCTCGTTGAGCAGTGCGCCGCCGACCAGACCCGCCGCACCGGCCGCGGCCACGCCACCCCAGCCGGGGCCCCGCCGCTGTTGCTGCTGCTGGTCCGGGTAGCCCTGGTACGCGGGCTGGCCCTGCGGAACCGGCTGAACCGGCTGGATCTGCTGGGGCGTTCCCGCCTGGGGCGGGGTGTAGAACGGCGGCACGGTGGTCTGCACCCGCTGCGCGCAGCCGCCGCACGCCTGGACCGGCCGGGGCACGCCCCACTGCGGGGAGTACGTCACCATGGCCATGCCCGGGCCGTGGCCGGGGTCGAAGAAGCACGGCACGGGAGGCGCCGCGACCGGCTGAACCGGGGCGGGAGCGACCGGCGGTACCGCCGCCACGACGGTCGGCGTCGGCGCGGGAGGAGCGGAAAGAGCAGGCGGCGCCTGCACCGCGGCGGGGGCCTGCGTCACCGTGGGCACCGCCTGCTTCTGGAACTGCTGGGGTTCGGCCTGCGGAACGCCGGAGTCCGGCGTCTCGCGCAGGACGTCGACGCCGTAGTCGGTGGCGATGCCCGCCAGCCCCGCCGCGTAACCCTGGCCCACGGCCCGGAACTTCCACTCCGCGCCGTGCCGGTACAGCTCGCCGAAGACCAGCGCCGTCTCGGTGTCGAGGCCGCCGGCCCCAAGGTCGTAGCGGGCGATCTCCCGGCCGTCGGCCTGGTTCACGACGCGGACGAACGCGGCGCGCACCTGGCCGAAGCTCTGGCGGCGCTGCTCGGCGTCGTAGAGGGAGACCGGGAAGACGATCTTCGCGACCTCGACCGGGACGGCGGCCAGGTCCACCTGGATCTGCTCGCCGTCACCGCCGCTGCCCGCGTGCCGGACGGAACCGTCCGGGCTGGTGAGGTTGTTGAAGAACACGAAGTGCCGGTCGGTCAGCACCTTCCCGGACGGGCCGCACAGCAGCGCGCTGGCGTCCAGGTCGTACCCGGGTCCCGCCTGCCAGCCCAGTCCGACCGTGACCGCGGTCAGGCCGGGCGCCTGCTTGCTCAGCGAGACGTTGCCGCCCTTGGTCAGGGGCACACCCATGAACTTCCTCCGCAACTGCTCCGTCCGCAACCGCGCCGCACGCGGCCGCCTCCGCTCCATTTTATTGCTTGCGCAATACCGGAACCATACTGACCTGGTGTTGGGGGAGCGTGAGGACCGCGACAGGGGCACCGGGGCTGACGCAGAGTGAACAGTACCGATCAGTATGTACCGTACATACGGGAATCGACGGCCTTTCGACCCCATTGCTAACATCCCCCATCATCCGTTGTGGATCATGTATGTGGATCACGTATGGGGAGCGATGAACGCCCACGACGCCCTGGCAGACCTGGTCATCAGCAGCAAGCTCGTTCCGCCGGACGTCTCGCACGCGATCCACCGCCCCCGGCTCGTCGAGCGGCTGGACCGGGGCGTCGCCGGGCGGCTCACGCTGGTGATCGGGCCGGCCGGGTCGGGCAAGAACTGGCTGCTCTCCTCCTGGGCCCGGACGAGCGGGCGGCTGCCGGGCCCCCTGGCCTGGCTCACGCTCGACGAGGAGGACGACGATCCGCTGCGGCTGTGCGCCCACTTGATCGCGGCGCTGCGGGGCGCCGTGGCGCGGGTCGGGGGCGCGGCACCGCTCGCGGTGACCGTTCCGCCGCTCGCCTCGGCCGACTCCGTCGGCTGCCTGGTGACCCAACTGCTCAACCAGCTCGCCCAACTCCCCTCCCCCGTCGTCCTCGTCGTCGAGAACCTCCACGAGCTGACGGACGGGCCCGCGTCCGCCCTCGTCCTCCGCCTCGTCCGGCACGCCCCGGAACGGCTGCGCCTGGTCCTCTCGGCACGGACCGTTCCCGAACTCGCCCTGCGCGGCCTGCGCCTGCGCGGGGAGCTCACCGAAATCCGCAGCGCCGAGCTGGCGTTCCGCATGCCGGAGCTGCGCGAGCTGCTCGCCGCCCGGTCCGTCGACCTGCCCGAGGCGGAGGCCGGCCGGCTGCTGTCCGGCACCGGTGGACAGCCCCTGGCCCTGCGGCTGGCGCTGGCCACGCTCCCCGACGGCGACGCCCGTTCCTGGCCCGCCATGCCCAAGCAGCTCGACCTGGTCCATCTGCGCCGGGAGGTGATCGACCGGCTGCCCGAGGAGTGCCGCGAGGTGCTGATGCGCACCAGCATCGTCCGCGAGACCGGCCCGTCGCTCGCCCAGGCGCTGACCGGCCGCACGGAGGCCGCCGCGATCCTGCACCGCCTCGCGGCCGAGTACGACCTGCTGACGGCCCTCGACCCGCGGGAGCCCGGCGGTCCCGTCCTCTACCGGCACCACCCCCTCATCCGGGAGCTCCTGCGCAGCGAGTTCGGCGAACGGACGGAGCGGCGCGGCATCGAGGCCGTGCATCTGGCCGCGTGCGACTGGTACCGCCGCAACGGCCGGCTCCTGGAGGCGGCGCGGCAGGCCGTCGCGGGAGGCCGGCACCGCCTCGGCCTGAAGCTGGTGCGCTCGGTCGGCTACCGGCTGTGCGTGAGCGGCCGGGCCCGCGCCGTGCTGGACGTCCTGGAGTCCGTGCCGGACCACCGGTCGGAGGGCGACGCCCACGCGGTCCTGCTCGGCGCCGTGGCCCGGATCGCGGTCGACCCTGGCACGGACGTCTCGCGGCAACTGCGGCGGGCGGAGGAGCTGTTCGAGCAGGTGTCCGCGAAGCCGGCGTCGGCGACGGCGCTGATCGCCTTCTGCCGCATGGTCGGCGACCAGTACCACGGGCGCGTGGAGGCGAGCCTGTGCCGTGCCCGGGAGGCGGAGGAGCACCTCTTCCTGCCGGACCGGCCCTACCAGTTGGACGACGACACCCGGGCCGCCCTCTTCCTGCCGTACTTCGGCGAGTTCCAGTGGTGGAGCGGACGGGCCGGCGAGGCTCGCGAGACCCTGCGGCGCGGCCGGGCCGCGGCCGAGCGCGCGGGCATCGAGTTCGCGGCGCTGCACAGCCGGCTCGTGGCCCTCCGGATGGACATCGGGACGGGGCGGCCCGGGGGCGACGACTGCGCGCGCGAGCTGCTGCGTACCGTCGAGTCCCGGGGCTGGGCGCTCAGCCCAAGCCGTTGTGCGCCGTTATTCTACCTCGCCGTGCCCGGCTGGTGGGGTATGGTGCGGCCCGAAACTCGCCGAGGGCCAGGGCCATGTTGTGCGCCTTCCGCTCCGCGATCCAGAGACGGCCAGGGCGGCGGTACGGGAGATGCATGGAATCCGGGCCCATCTGCGGAAGGGCCGAAACTCCTCATGAGCGGGAAGGCCATCCGGACCGGGCCCGCGACTGCCTCGCCGCGCCTTCGCGACCGCCTGGAGACGGCTCACGACCGCCGGACTGGTTTACCGCCGTGCACCCAAGTCTGCTGGGCGGCGGAGCCGCGCTCGCACTGGGCCATGGGCCTCGTCGGACCAGGTACGGGCCCGGCGTGCCGGCCGGACATAGGCCCGCCCGACGCGTCCGCCCGGATAGCCGTGGTCACGCGACCCGGGCCCAGACCATCGGCAGGGAGCCGCACGGGCGCTCGACACCCTGCGCTGCCAGCTCCCCCTCGTTTGTCATTACGGTGGGCCGTCGTCACGCGGGCCGCTGCGCGCGGACGTCTTCGTCGAGGCCGCATCGCGCACTGGACGCCGCTGGATACCGCGGCAGCGGCCACCCGACGCGGTTGGAGCAGGTCCCTACGACGCGCGGCGCCCCGTCGCTTACCACCGGCCGTTCGCCGACAACGGGCGGGACATGTCTACCGACCAGCCTGCTGCGCACGCACCGCGCGGAGCGGCCGCACGCCACGCCCGCCGTTCGTGGACGGGCCTGCTGGCGAGGCGCCACGGCAGGCCGCGTCCTCCCGGGTACGGCGGCAGGACGTGGTGTAACCCGCGCGAGCACAGGTGAGGCGGCCCTGGCGAGGATCTGACAGCTCAAGGACATCCGCGATAGGGTCTGTGTGTCACGGTCAACTCCATCAAGACCACAGGTGAAGTGCTTTTGTACCGGAAGCTGGGCGTCTGCAGCCGCCGGAGGCCGCGAGCGGCGGAGCGGCTGCGGTACTCTCTGAACTGCCTGACCGTCGCCAGTGCTGTGACGCGCAGGTTCGCCGAGGTTGGTTGGTAGTGGCTTGCACGAGAGACGGCAGAAAACGCACGTGGCCGCGTCCGCCGCAGACGAGCGCGAGGTGCCCTGCGCTTCCCTATCGGAGGAATATTTGTTCGTTCGTGTGTGCTGGGTGTGGTCGCCCGGCGACCACCCGTGTCCAGGTAGAGCTCCGGCCACGCCATCAGAAGTACGGGAACGGGATTCAGCTCCCGGTTGCATGGAGTCGGGCACGTTGCGTCGAACAGGAGACACTGGGGACACAGTGGACGGAGGTGGGAGGAGTCGATCCTGGGGGGGGGGGTCTGGGGTTGGGGTTTCCGGGGGGGCTTGGGGGGGACGAGGCGGCAGCCCTGAAAGGTATCACGCTCCGGTCCACGCCATGTCGACGGCCAACCGGGCACAATCTTGTAATCGCACCCGGTGGGGACACCATGGAGCACCGTTGCTCGTTTCCTGAGCAAGACTAGGCGGCTACTGCCTGCACGCCTCGACTGGAGTGACGGCAACCAAACATGGCTTCGCGACGCGCGTGCGGCTATGCCCGTGTTCGAAACGCATCGACGACTGCTCATTCTGCAGGCGGTCTGGCTCGAGCCAGACGACGATGCACGTCTCCCGCGTCGAGCGACACCGCAATCCTCTCCTGGGCGGAACTGCTTGGGGAGGGGCAGGCCTTCCACGCCCCGTAGTGTGCCGATAACACAGGAATGGGAGGCTACGCTGCTCGGACCGGACCACGGTGGTCTATGGAGCCCGCAAGTGGGACTCTCGGCGGCTAGCCGGACAGGGACGCTGGCCCACTGCTGGCCGCCTCGGTTACGGTACGGAACCCGGTGGCTGATCACGCCACGGCCTGGCGAGGAAGTGCTTCCAACGCAACCCTCTGACGCCCCTGCTGCCCGCGGTCCAGGCCAGCACGCGGCGCGCCATCCTCGCCGGAACCTTCGGACTGCCTTCACGATACGGACGTCGTACATAGTCATCGTGCGACCCACCCGCGACAGCGGGGAACTCTCGGAGCCCGGGGCTTGGCCCGACGCATCGCGCGTGTACCCGGTTGCCGCGCCGTTCGGCAGGCTATTTTGTGGAGTGGATGGCCTTCTATCGAGCAACACCTCAGCCTCCACCCATTCATCAGTGGTAACCATGCCGAGGACGGCGCGTCTCGGTGCTCCGCGACTTGACCCGGCCAGCGCCGAGTCCACCACCACTTGTTCGGGCCGACCCGGGAACTTCTCCAGCACCACGCTGGATCCGGTTGCCGACCGTCCGCCGCCGTGGATGCGCGAGATCATGGAGAACCTACATGCACCACATGCGCACGGGCTATTCTAGCCGCATGAACAAAGGTGCTGGTCCTCGCTCTCGGAAAGCCGCAATCGAACAGAGGTCGCGGCAGTGGCGCCTCCCGATTGAGGAACCGTGCGCGACGTGATCCAACGCTTCAACGAGATCGGCCTGGACTGGCGCTGGGACCCTCGTGGGCGTTGAGGCCGGTCCACGGCTGCATCACACCTGCACGACGAGGACTTCGTCATCCGGACGGCCACCACCAGCACTTACCAGGCATCGGCCAGCCCTTCACCGCTGGTCGATCCGCAAACTTGCCGACCTGCCTGCGGGAAGTGCAAGGGGTGTTGTGTCAATCAGCATCGCCGTGAAGCCTTACGGTGCCTGTGCCCCCGGGCCGCGGCATCACTTCCAGCGCACCGCCGCACCCACGGGCGTATCCTCCCTTACAAGGCGCTACTGCGTGGGCGACGACCGCTGTGGGGCGTTCAACCGCCGTCGATAAGGGCACAGCCAAACTCCTGGCGCGCTGAAGTCGATCGCGCGCCCGACCCGACGGGCCTAGCGATCTACATCATCGCTGGACAACTCTCCGCACACCAGGGACGATTATCCGCCGCCGGGCGAAAAGAACAAGGCCGAGCTGTGCTTCACCCCGATACGGCATCCTGGGCAACCCGATCTGAGGGCCCCCTTGTGGCCCGCTGCGGCAGTTCACCCTGACCAACTCCCACCACGCATGCACCCCACGCAAACCCAGGGCACTGCACGCTGCCTGCGGCCGGCGCAACGTCCACGTCCCAACCCCCCGACGTACGTGCCGCCCACGCATGGAACGCGCCCGCGTTATCCGCAGCGAGAAGGGCATCCGCTGGGGGACGAAACCTGTCACGCCGCAGCCTGAACGACCGCGAACACAGCCCCGTAGTGCCGAAGGGACAAGTTCACGAGAAGGACAGCGACAGAAGGACGACTTCACGGAGGGCGGACGGCTGTATCTCCCCCCGCGAAGCGTTATTGACCTGGTAGATGAGCATACGATCGACAGAGGACGACGTCTCGTTCCCGCCGGGAGGGGGCTTCCATCCGGGCGTGGTGAAGACCCACCGGTACCTGGTCCCACTCGTCAGCATGTCCATTCCTCAGCAGCTCACAATTCGTGCCGGTCCCCGCGGGTGGCGATGGATGTCAGCACGAAATCGTTCGACCGCCGCGATTCATTCGCTGCGGCCCAACGGACCCCAGGAGACCACGTTCCGGAGGTCAGGGCCTGGGAGGAGCAGGGCAGTACATAGCTGTCGTCCGAGGCGTTGAACGCGGAGATGACGTGTTGATGCGAGCGTGCCGTCTTCTTCCTGCTTTATTTGCCCCAGTAATAACAGCGTTGGCGTGCGCTAGTACCGCGAGCTGCTTTCGATCACGGTTTGGACCATCCCGGTACAGCAATAGGGCCGTATTCGCGGGTCGATGATTAGGTCTGTGGCCAGCGGGGTTTGTGCGGATGTCGGGTCGAGTAGGTCGGGAGGGGAGTTGGACGTCCGCGGTTTTATCTGGACGGTGTTGGGCGGGTCGTGAAAGTTGCCGATCCGCAGGGTGAGTTCGCCGAGGTGGGTAGAGGATGCATCCGGCGGTGGGGCGGACGCTGGCGGTTGTCCGGGTGTAGAGGGCGGCCATATGTGTCAGGTCGGGCCCAGATGCGCGTTGACCTGTCGCTCGATCCATGGGCAGAAAACCAGCAGGGCCAGGAGGATGCACTGGATCAGCGCGGCGA
>NZ_BAAAXZ010000098.1:0-19005 GCF_039535865.1 Streptomyces thioluteus | reverse complement strand
CGGAACTGCTCCAGCGTGCGGTTGCGCTGCGGCTGGCTCTTGCCGCCGTGCAGCGCGGCGGCCAGGACGCCCTCCGAGAGCAGCCGCTTGGCCAGCCGGTCGGCACCGCGCTTGGTGTCGACGAACATGATCACGCGCCCCTCACGGGCGGCGATCCGGGTGACCGTGCTCTTCTTCACGGTCTCGTCCGCGACGTGGAAGAGGTGGTGGTCCATGGTCACGACCGCACCGGCGGACGGGTCCACGGAGTGGGTGACCGGGTCGGTGAGGAAGCGGCGGACGAGCCGGTCGACGTTGCGGTCCAGCGTGGCCGAGAAGAGCATCCGCTGACCGCCCGGGGCGACCTGCTCCAGCAGCCGCGTGACCTGCGGCAGGAAGCCCATGTCGGCCATCTGGTCGGCCTCGTCGAGGACGGTGATCGTCACGTCGCCCAGGGCGCAGTCGCCGCGCTGGATGAGGTCGGCGAGCCGGCCGGGCGTGGCGACCAGCACCTCGGCGCCGCGCGCCAGCTGGTTGGCCTGGCGCCCGATGGACATGCCGCCGACGACCGTCGCGGTGCGCAGCTTCAGGGCCGCGGCGTACGGGGCCAGCGAGTCGGTGACCTGCTGGGCCAGCTCACGGGTCGGCACGAGGACGAGCGTCAGCGGACGGCGGGGCTCCGCGCGGCGGCCGGCGGTGCGGGCCAGCAGCGCCAGGCCGAAGGCCAGGGTCTTGCCGGAGCCGGTGCGGCCGCGGCCGAGGACGTCGCGGCCCGCGAGCGAGTTGGGAAGGGTGGCGGCCTGGATCGGGAAGGGCTCGGTGACGCCCTGCGCCGTCAGCGTGGACAGCAGTGCGTCGGGCAGGCCGAGGTCGGCGAAGGAGGCCACGGGCGGGAGCGCCGGCGTGGTGCTCACCGGGATCGCGAACTCCGCAGCCTCGGACGGCGCCGAGCCCCCGGCGGGACGGGCCGGCCGGCGGCGCGCCGGCTGGCCGCCGCGCGAACCGGTGGAGCGGGGCGGGCGGGCGGGGCGGGCGGAGCTGGGCATAAAGGACCTTCCCTGGCTGGGCGCGCTGGGCGGAAGTGGGGCGGGGGCGACAATGGGGCCCGCACCCAGTGGTGCGGGCCCCATCGCCTCGAGATGCGGGGTTCGTCAGATGTTGACGATGTTCTCCGCCTGCAGACCCTTCGGGCCCTGGGTGACGTCGAAGGACACCTTCTGGCCCTCGAGCAGCTCGCGGAAGCCCTGGGAGGCGATGTTCGAGTAGTGGGCGAAGACGTCGGGGCCGCCGCCGTCCTGCTCGATGAAGCCGAAGCCCTTTTCAGAGTTGAACCACTTGACGGTGCCGGTAGCCATGTCTATCTCCTAGCGGATTGGGGTGGGCCCCAGACCGGAAAGACCGGCAGCCGGCAAAGGCCGGCATAAACAAAAATGCGCCATCGGCTACATGACCGAGGCGCACACGAGTTCATGGGTACCACAACTGCAACTCGAACAACCGTACCACACTCGTCCAGGGCGCCCGGCCGAGCTCATAATTCGACCCCCAGGGCCCTGGCGTGCCGGTCGGCCGCGACCTCGGCGTCCGCCTCGTCGAGGTAGACCTCGCAGACGAGCCGGCCGTCGGAGGTCAGATTGTGCTCCAGCTCCCAGAGGGAGACCTCGCCCCCGCCCTCCAGCAGGAAGGCGTGCTCGTAGAACCGGCACCAGGTCGCGTCCCGCCCCGGCCCGCGCCGCCGCGGCTTGGTGATCAGCGCGATGTGGTGGCCGAGGGCGCCCTGGAGGATCTCGCCGACCACCTCGCCCGGCCCGTCCCGGTTCTCCGCGCGGCGCAGCAGCCGCCGGGCGTGGTCGGGCGACGCCTCGGAGACATACTCGCGGCGGGGCCTGCCGGGCCCCATGGCCAGCAGCAGCTCCTCCGCGAGCCAGGCCGGCAGCTCCTCGTCCTCGCGGTCCGGGCCGACGCCGCCGCCGATCCGCTCATGCACCCGGTGCTCGGCCTCGTCGAGGGCCTCCTCGCGGGCGTACAGCTCGTACTGGAAGCGCCCCCTGCGGGCCGGTGTCGTGCTCCAGCTCGTAGAGCAGCAGGCTGCTGCCGTCGGCGAGCAGGAAGACGTGCCCGGTAGGTGTGGCAGCGCAGCGGGCGGGCGCCGTCGTTGCGCTGGCGGTACGAGCGGAGCTCGGCCTGGTGCATCAGGGCCGTGCGCAGCCGGGCCAGCAGGGCCTCGGCGATCTCGAAGCCGTTCTGGGCGCGGGCCAGCAGCCCGGCCACGTGCTCGGCGCGGGTGTCGGCTCGGGGCGGCCCTCGCCCCCGCCCCGTGCGCGTCTGCTCCATGCCTTCGACCTCCCGGCCCGCTCCTGCCCACCCCGCGCACTTACCGTAGCGGCGCGGGTACGGGGCAGGAGCGGGGTTTCCCGTTATCCACCGCCGGGACGCCGCCGACAGGCCACCGGGAGACCACCGACGCACCGTCGACACGCCGCCGGGACGACGCGTCGCCGAACGTCCGGGCGAGGGCGTCCCCCGCCGAGGAACCCCCGGGGCGCACCCCACCGGGCAAGCGGCGCAAGGGAGTTCACCGCACTCCCATCCCGCACGCCCGCGCCGCCGAGGCAACCCGCGCGCCTCCGCTTCCTTCTTACTCGCGGGAGGTGACCGCCTCCCCCAACGGGTCAGAGGAGGAACGACCATGTCCCTGCACTACCCGCGGGCCCTCCGGAAACCACTTCCCGCACCCCGCCCCGGCCGCGCTCCACGGCCACCGGCACCCGGCGGCCCCCGTCCGCCGACGGGATCAGAATCGACTACAAGCACCGCACGGCCGTCGTCGGCGGCCGTGAAATCCGGCTCACCTTCGTGGAGTTCGAGCTGCTGGCGCACATGGTCGCCCGACCGCTCCAGGTCTACACCCGGCGTCAGCTGATGACGTCCGTCTGGGGACCGACGACGCTGGGCAGCGGACGCACGGTGGACGTGCACATCGCCCGGCTGCGCGGCAAGCTCGGCCCCGGATACCGGGAGACGATCATGACGGTGCGGCACGTCGGGTACGCCTACGGACCCCTCGCGCTACGACCCGTCGCGCCACGACCCGTCCCGTACCGACGCGTGACCCGTCGCGTTCACCTCGCCGCCTCAGCCCGCCAGCCCGTGCTCGGCCGCGCCGCTGCCGTCGCCCGCCGGGACCGCCCGCCCGGGCCGGCCGGCGCCCGAACCACCAGCCCACCGCGGCGAAACCGGCCAGCAGCAGGCCGGCCCCCGACGAACGAGCCGCCCGGGGCCGCGTCCACCGCGTACGGCAGGAGCAGCAGACCGGCGGCGCCCGCCGCGCGGGTCACCGACTGATGAGCCCTCAGCAGCGCCACCCGCTCGGCGGGCGCGAACCGGGAGAGCCGGGCCCGCAGCGTCACCGCCGTGACGGGGAACAGCAGCCCGCCGGCCACGCACAGCGCCACCGCCATCGTCAGCGTGGTGTCGCCAGGCCGAGCCCGGCGAGCGCCACCCCGACAGCACCCAGGCGGCGCAGTAGGTGCCCAGCCAGCGGCGGCCGGCCCGCAGGCCGGGGGTCAGCAGGTTGCCGACCAGGGCCCCGGCCGCCGTCGCCGCGAGCGTGAGCCCGTACCCGGCGGCGCCCTGGCCGAGCCGGACGGCGATCAGCGGCGGCAGCCCCCACCGTCGGCACGGCGGCCGCGAACTGGGCCGCCGCGCGCTCACCACGACGGCGGCGGTGAGCGGTCTGTGGACGCGCAGCACGCGCCGGGCCACGGGGGCGCGCGACGGCACCGTGCGCTCCGTGGTGAGCGCCGCGTACCGGCCGAGCCAGGCGAGGGCGGCCGCCGAGACGGCGAAGGTGAGCCCGTCGATGGCGTAGAGCTGGATCTCGGGGACGAGGAGGAGGACGACGCCCACGCTCCCCTGGCCCGCGACGGCGGCGATCCGCGCGGTCAGGTCGAACAGGCCGCTCACCTCGTGGAGGTCCACCCCTCCTTCGCAGGCGGCGAGTTGGGGGATGAGCGCGCCCAGGTTGGGGTCGAAGAGCGCGCCGAGCACACCGAGCGCCAGGACCAGCCCCAGCAGCATCGTCAGCCCCGCGCCGTCCGGTGTCCACAGCAGCGGGACCGAGAGCGCGAGCAGGGCGCGGGCCGCGTCCACCCCGGCCAGCGAACGCCAGCGCATGAAGCGGGCCACACCCTCGCGGGCACCGGCCAGGACGACGTACGGAAGCGACTCCGCGACGGCGACCAGGCCGGTGAGCGACGTCGAGTGCGTCGACTCGTAGACGATCCACATCGTGGCGATCGCGTAGAGGCGGTCGCCCACGACGGACAGCGTCATCGAGAGCCACAGCACGCGCAGCGGCCGTCTGCGCAGCAACCGTATGTACCCCATGTCGGCCCCGGTCCCTCCGGCATGCGACGGGCGGACCCGTCACGCTAAGGGACGGTGAACGGGCCTTTACGGCAAAGGGGTTGGACCGGGCGCGCTTGCACTCGTTCGTGGGGATCGGCCGGTACCAGGCACGGCCGGGGCGCCTTTCCGTCCTCCTTTGGTCCGGCGCGGTACCGGTGGTGCCGGCATTTTCCCGGCGGGCGCGAGAGCGTCGCGTTACGGATGCGATGTGCGCCGCCCTCCCGGAGGGCAGTGCCGACAGCGGTGCCCCGGGAGACAGAAAACCGCAGGACGCCGGTCAGGCGTCCTGCGGTTTCCGATGCGGTAGGCCGTGTGGGACTCGAACCCACAACCAATGGATTAAAAGTCCACTGCTCTGCCAATTGAGCTAACGGCCCGCACCCCGCAGCATAGCCCGGAGGGGCGCCGGAGCCCGAGTCGTTATGCCCGGGACTTTCCCGGAAGCCTTTCCGGAAGGGGCCCGTCCGGTACGGATGTGCCGTACGGGCCCTCAGTTCGGCGGCGTTACGAGGTGCTTGCCGACGGCTCAGCCGTTGCGCTTCCAGCGGGGCTTGTCGGCGCGGCGGTCGAAGGAACCGGCGGCGCGGTGACCGTCGGAGTGGCGGTCGTCACGGCGGCCGTACGGGCGGTCGCCGCCACCGGAGCGGAAGCCGCCGGAGGGACGGTCGTCACGACGGTCGCGGTTGAACGGACGGTCGCCGCCACCGGAGCGGTAAACCGCCGGACGGGCGGTCGTCACGGCGGAAGCCGCCGGAGGGACGGTCGTCGCGACGGAAGCCACCGCGGTCCTCGCGCTGGAAGCCGCCGCGGTCGTCGCGGCGGTCGCCACGGTCGTCGCGACGGAAGCCGCCGGACGGACGGTCGTCACGACGCTCGTCACGACGGAACGACGGACGGTCGTCACGGTCGCGACGGAAGCCACCACGGTCGTCGCGGCGGTCGCCACGGTCGTCACGGCGGAAGCCGCCGGACGGACGGTCGTCACGACGCTCGTCACGACGGAACGACGGACGGTCGTCACGGTCGCGACGGAAGCCACCACGGTCGTCGCGGCGGTCGCCACGGTCGTCACGGCGGAAGCCGCCGGACGGACGGTCGTCACGACGCTCGCGGTCGTCGCGGCGGAAGCCACCGGACGAACGGCGCTCGAAGTTGCCCCGGTCGTCGCGGCGCTCGCGCTGCTCGCGCTCGGCCCGCTCGGCGGCCTCGGCGGCGGCGCGGGCCTCCTCGCGGGCGGCCTCGGCGGCGGTCTCCTCGGCCGCGGCGGCGACGGCGGCCTCCGGGTCCTCGCCGCGCTCGCGGGCGGCGCGGGCCAGCAGGCGGTCGGCCTCGTCGCGCAGCTCGGCGGCGCGCCGCGTGACGCGCTCGACCTGGCGGTTGAGGTCGGCGAGCTCGCGCTCGGCCTGCTTGGCGGCGTTGGCCGCCGAGTCGGCCTGGACCTCGGTGAGGGAGCGGGCGCCGGTGATCTCGGCGACCTCCGGGTCGAAGGCGCCGGCGCCGCCGACGATGTGGCGCGAGGCGTCCACGCCCGCGTCCTCCATCAGGCGGAAGATCTGGCGGCGCTGGTGCGGCAGGGACAGCGAGACGACCGTGCCGGACTGGCCGGCGCGGGCCGTACGGCCGGAGCGGTGCAGGTAGTCCTTGTGGTCACCGGCCGGGTCCACGTTGAGGACCAGGTCGATGCCGTCGACGTGGATGCCGCGGGCGGCGACGTCGGTGGCGACCAGCACGCCGACGCGGCCGGACTTGAAGTCCTCCAGGACGCGGGTGCGGGCGCCCTGGGTCATGCCGCCGTGCAGGGCGTCGGCGCGGACGCCGGAGTCCACCAGCTGCTCGGCGACGCGGTCGGCGCCCATCTGGGTGCGCACGAAGATGATCGTGCGGCCCTTGCGGGCGGCGATGGCGGCGGTGACCGGGGCCTTGTCCTTCGGCTTCACGACGAGGACGTGGTGGGTCATGGTGGTCACGGCGCCGGCCGACGGGTCGACCTCGTGCGTGACCGGGTCGACCAGGTAGCGCTTGACCAGGGTGTCGATCTCGTTCTCCAGCGTCGCGGAGAACAGCAGGCGCTGACCGCCGGTCGGCACCAGGTCGAGGATCTCGGTGACCTCGGGCAGGAAGCCCATGTCGGCCATCTGGTCGGCCTCGTCGAGGACGGCGACCTTCACGTCCTCCAGCGAGGCGGCACCGCGGTTGATGATGTCGCGCAGGCGGCCCGGGGTGGCGACGAGGATGTCGACGCCGCGCTCCAGGGCGTAGATCTGGTTGCCCATGGACGTACCGCCGCAGACGACCTTCATCTTCAGGCCGAGGACGTCGCCGTAGGGCTGGAGGGCGTCGGCGACCTGCATCGCCAGCTCACGGGTCGGGGTGAGGATCAGACCGCGCGGACGCTTCTTCGCGGTGCGGCCGTCGGCCAGGAGGGTCAGCAGCGGCAGACCGAAGGAGAGCGTCTTGCCGGAGCCGGTGCGGCCACGGCCGAGGATGTCCTTGCCGGCCAGGGCGTCCGGGATGGTCGCGGCCTGGATCGGGAAGGGGGTGGTGACGCCGTTCTGGGCGAGCTTGCGGACGATGGCCTCGTCCAGGCCCAGGTCGGCGAAGGTGATCGTCGGCTCGGCGGGCTCGGTGGGCTCGGCGGCCTCGTCGGTCTCGACGGCTTCAGCGGTCTCGACGGTCTCGTCGGTCTCGACGGCGGAGGCGGACTCCACGGCCTCGACGGCCTCGACGGCCTCGTCGGTCACGGCGTTGTCGTTCTCGAGGTTCTCGTTCTCGAGCAGCGTCTGGTCAGTGGAAATGGACATGCGAAATGCGAAACCTTCCGGAGTTTCGGCACGCGCCCAAGCTCCGTGTCGGCTTCACAAATGACCGCCTCGATGCGGTCAGCCACGGCAAGGTAAGGAACGCGCCACGCGGCGCGCTTCTGTTCTGGCGCCGGGCAAATGGGATCAAACGATCTACCACCATACGCACTCAACGCCGTCCGGCGCAACCCCGTACCGGACATCCGCCCCGAACAGGTCAATGCGCGGGCGGTCCCGCCTGGGGCGTCGGCTGCGGCGCCGGGGAGCCCTCGGACGGGGGCGGCGGCGAGGTCGGGGGCGCGGGCGGGGTGGGCTTGTCGGGGTTCGGCCGGGTGGGCGGGGCCGCGGTGGGCGGCTTCGGCGGGGCGGACGAGGCGCCCGGCGCGGGGGGCTTCTTCTGGTCCCCGGGCTTGCCGTCCGGCCGGGGGGCCGGGGGCGACGCCTCCGCCGTCCCCGCCGCCGAGGCCGTGGCCGAGGGCTCCCCGGGCCGGGCGCTCCGTCCGGCCGACGGCCCGCCGGGGACGCCGCGCACCCCCTTCGCGTCCGCATGGGCGCTCCGGCCGCCCGGCGAGGCCTTCCCGTCCTCCGGCTCCCGCCCCGTCTCCCGCTGCTTGCCCTGCTCGGACGGCGCGGGCCGGCCCGGCTCGCTCACGCTCATGCAACCGCCGAGGGCCAGGGTCGCGACGGCCGCGGCCACGAAACGGAAGGCTGCGTGCACTGGGGTCGCGCGCATGAGGGGACCGCCTTACGGGGTTCACGGGATCACCGGCGGATCACCGGGGTCACAGGGGGACGGGACAGCCCCCTGCCCAACTGACCCCGCCCCGCCCAGGACACGCGGGCGGTCCGGCGGGCCGGTGCCGGCTCAGCCGTAGCCCAGCGCGTGCAGCCGGGCGTCGTCGATGCCGAAGTGGTGGGCCACCTCGTGAACCACCGTCACCTCGACCTCCGCCACGATCTCGTCCCGGGTGACGCACATGCGCTGCGTCGGCCCCCGGAAGACGGTGATCCGGTCCGGCAGCACCCCGGCGTACCACTCGCCGCGCTCGGTCAGCGGCGTCCCCTCGTAGAGCCCGAGCAGCTCCGGGTCGTCGGCCGGGGGCTCGTCCTCGACGAACACGGCGACGTTGTCCATCAGCCGCGTCAGCTCGGGCGGGATCCGGTCCAGCGCCTCGGCGACCAGTTCCTCGAACTCCTCGCGCGTCATCTCCAGCACGCCGCCATTGTCCGGCACGGACGGCCCCGGCGCGGGTCCTGGGCACCCCCGCCGGACCCTTCCCGCCTCCCTGTGGCGAGGACCTCGGCAAACCGTTTTGGCGTTCGCTCCCCGCATCCCATATGCTTCTCACGTCCCCGAGGCGCCGCAAGCGCCCAGGTGGGCCATCAGCCCTCATCGTCTAGTGGCCCAGGACGCCGCCCTTTCAAGGCGGTAGCACGGGTTCGAATCCCGTTGGGGGCACGCACGACCGTGTGCGAGACTAGTTCTCGCCCACGCGCTTGGTCCTGTGGAGCAGTTTGGAGTGCTCGCCACCCTGTCAAGGTGGAGGCCGCGGGTTCAAATCCCGTCAGGACCGCTGCAGTTCCGCAAGGAACTGCGTGGCTGGGTAGCTCAGTTGGTACGAGCGTCCGCCTGAAAAGCGGAAGGTCGCCGGTTCGACCCCGGCCCCAGCCACAAATGAGCCCCCCATCTCCGGATGGGGGGCTCAGTGCGTTTGCGGGCACCGCATGCGCCGAAATGCGTTCGCCGCTTCGCGGCGGCTGGTGCGATCCTGGGTCCCGTATGTCTACGCAGCCTGCCGCCCCCGCCGCCTTCGCCGCTCTCGCCGAGCGCCTGTCCGAGCTGATGCTGCGCGACCAGCAGCGGCTGGGGCGCAGGCTCGACGGCGCCCGCCGCATCCGCAAGCCCGAGGCCCGCGCCGCCGTCCTCGCCGAGATCACCGACGGGATCGCCGAGGCCGAGCTGCGCGTGGAGAGCCGACGGGCGGCCGTGCCCGCCGTCAGCTACCCCGAGCAGCTGCCCGTCAGCCAGAAGAAGGACGCGATCCTGGAGGCGATACGCGACCACCAGGTCGTGATCGTCGCGGGTGAGACCGGTTCCGGCAAGACCACCCAGATCCCCAAGATCTGTCTGGAGCTCGGCCGGGGCGTAAAGGGCCTGATCGGCCACACCCAGCCCCGCCGGATCGCGGCCCGCACCGTGGCCGAGCGGGTCGCGGAGGAGCTGCGGACGCCGCTCGGCGAGTCCGTCGGCTGGAAGGTCCGCTTCACCGACCAGGTGAGCCCGGACACCCACGTGAAGCTGATGACGGACGGCATCCTGCTCGCGGAGATCCAGACCGACCGCGAGCTGCGCGCCTACGACACGATCATCATCGACGAGGCGCACGAGCGCAGCCTCAACATCGACTTCATCCTGGGCTATCTCGCCCAGCTGCTCCCCCGCCGCCCCGACCTCAAGGTCGTGATCACCTCGGCGACGATCGACCCGGAGCGCTTCTCCCGGCACTTCGGCGACGCCCCGATCATCGAGGTGAGCGGCCGGACGTACCCCGTCGAGGTCCGCTACCGGCCGCTGCTGGAGGAGAATGGCGAGGACTCCGACCGCGACCAGATCACGGCGATCTGCGACGCGGTGGACGAGCTGGCCCGCGAGGGCGACGGCGACGTCCTCGTCTTCCTCTCCGGCGAGCGCGAGATCCGCGACACGGCGGACGCCCTGGAGAAGAAGAAGCTGCGCTTCGCCGAGATCCTGCCGCTCTACGCGCGCCTCTCCCACGCCGAGCAGCACCGCGTCTTCCAGCGCCACACCGGCCGCCGCATCGTCCTGGCGACGAACGTCGCCGAGACCTCGCTGACCGTCCCCGGCATCCGGTACGTGATCGACCCCGGCTTCGCCCGGATCTCGCGCTACAGCCACCGCACCAAGGTCCAGCGCCTGCCCATCGAGCCGGTCTCGCAGGCCAGCGCCAACCAGCGCAAGGGCCGCTGCGGCCGCACCAGCGACGGCATCTGCATCCGGCTCTACTCGGAGGACGACTTCCTCTCCCGGCCGGAGTTCACGGACGCGGAGATCCTGCGGACGAACCTGGCGTCCGTCATCCTCCAGATGACCGCCGCCGGCCTGGGCGACATCGAGAAGTTCCCGTTCATCGACCCGCCGGACCGGCGCAACATCAAGGACGGCGTCGACCTGCTGCAGGAGCTGGGCGCGCTCGATCCGCAGCAGAAGGACCCCAAAAAGCGGCTCACCGCACTTGGCCGAAAACTGTCGCAGCTCCCGGTCGACCCGCGGCTGGCCCGCATGGTCCTGGAGGCCGACCGGAACGGCTGCGTCCGCGAGGTCATGGTCATCGCCGCCGCCCTCTCGATCCAGGACCCGCGCGAGCGGCCCTCGGACAAGCAGCAGCAGGCGGACCAGCAGCACGCCCGGTTCAAGGACGAGACCAGCGACTTCCTGGCCTTCCTCAACCTGTGGCGCTATGTGCGCGAGCAGCAGAAGGCGTTGTCCTCGTCGGCCTTCCGGCGCATGTGCCGCTCGGAGTTCCTCAACTACCTGCGGATACGCGAGTGGCAGGACATCTACTCGCAGCTGCGCACGGTGGCGAAGTCGATGGGCGTCCACCTCTCCGAGGAGGACGCGGCGCCGGAGCGCATCCACCAGTCGCTGCTGGCGGGCCTGCTCTCCCACCTCGGCCTCAAGGACACCGAGAAGAACGACTACCTGGGCGCCCGCAGCGCCAAGTTCGCCGTCTTCCCCGGCTCCGCGCTCTTCAAGAAGCCGCCGCGCTGGGTGATGTCGGCCGAGCTGGTGGAGACCTCGCGGCTGTGGGCGCGGGTCAACGCCCGGATCGAGCCGGAGTGGATCGAGCCGCTCGCCCAGCACCTCGTCAAACGGAACTACAGCGAGCCGCACTGGGAGCAGAAGCAGGCGGCCGTGATGGCGTACGAGCGCGTCACGCTCTACGGCGTGCCGATCGTCGCCCAGCGGAAGGTCAACTACGGCCGGATCGACCCGGAGACCAGCCGCGAGCTGTTCATCCGCAACGCGCTCGTGGAGGGCGACTGGCGGACCCACCACCAGTTCTTCCACGACAACCGCAAGCTGCTCGGCGAGGTCGAGGAGCTGGAGCACCGTGCCCGCCGCCGCGACATCCTCGTCGACGACGAGACGCTCTTCGACTTCTACGACCAGCGGCTGCCCGAACACGTCGTCTCCGGGGCGCACTTCGACTCCTGGTGGAAGCACAAGCGCCACGAAGAGCCGGAGTTGCTCAACTTCGAGCACTCCATGCTCATCAACGAGAACGCGGAGGCCGTCACCAAGGACGACTATCCGGACTCCTGGCGCCAGGGCCGGCTGAAGTTCCGGGTGACCTACCAGTTCGAGCCCGGCGCGGACGCGGACGGCGTGACCGTCCACGTCCCGCTCCAGGTGCTCAACCAGGTGTCGTCCGAGGGCTTCGACTGGCAGATCCCGGGTCTGCGCGAGGACCTGGTGACGGAGCTGATCCGCTCCCTGCCCAAGCCGATCCGCCGCAACTGCGTCCCGGCGCCGAACTACGCCCAGCGCTTCCTGGACCAGGCGTCGCCCCTCGCGGCGCCGCTGACCACGTCGCTGGCGCGCGAGCTGCACCGGATGACCGGCGTGCGGATCGAGGCGGACGACTTCGACCCGGGCCGCGTCCCCGACCACCTGAAGATCACCTTCCGGATCGTCGACGAGCGGAAGCGGAAGATCGCCGAGGACAAGGACCTGGAGGCGCTGCGGACGCGGCTGAAGCCGAAGACGCAGGCGGCCATCTCCAAGGCCTTCGAGAAGGCCGCCACGGCCCCGGGGAGCGCCCCCGGGCCCGAGCAGCGGTCCGGGCTCACCCAGTGGACGATCGGCGCCCTCCCGCGCACCTTCGAGACGCGGCGGGCCGGGCAGCCGGTCAAGGCGTACCCCGCGCTCGTCGACGAGGGCGCGTCCGTCGCCGTCCGGCTCTTCGACACCGAGCCGGAGCAGCGGCAGGCGATGTGGCGCGGCACGCGCCGGCTGATCCTGCTCAACCTGCCGTCCAACCCGGCGAAGTTCGCCCAGGGCAAGCTCAGCAACCAGCAGAAGCTCGCCCTGTCCGCGAATCCGCACGGCTCGATCCCGGCCCTCTTCGACGACTGCGTCTCCGGCGCGGCGGACAAGCTGATCGCGGCGCACGGCGGGCCCGCCTGGGACGAGGAGGGCTTCCGCAAGCTCTTCGACGCGGTGCGGACCGACATCGTCGATGTGACGCTCGACACCGTCCGCAAGGTCCAGGAGGTGCTGGCCGCCTGGCACGCGTGCGAGCGCCGGCTGAAGACGACGACCAGCCCCGTCCTGCTGCTGTCCCTCACGGACGTCCGGCAGCAGCTCGCGGAGCTGGTCAAGCCGGGCTTCGTGACGGCGCACGGCGTCCGCCGGCTCCCGGACCTCCTGCGCTACCTGGTGGCCGTGGACCGGCGCCTGACGCAGCTCCCCACCAACGCCGAGCGGGACCGCTCCCGGCTGGCCAAGGTGCAGGAGATGCAGGACGAGTACGCCTGGCTGCTGGAGCAGTTCCCGAAGGGCCGTCCGGTGCCGCAGGAGGCGCTGGACGTGCGCTGGATGATCGAGGAGCTGCGCGTGAGCTACTTCGCGCACGCGCTCGGCACGGCGTTCCCGGTGTCGGACAAGCGCATCGTGAAGGCGATCGACGCGCTGGCGCCCTGAGCGGGCGCGGTCGCGGGGTGCGGCGGCGGCCGAGTTCGACCGCACCCCCTGACCTGCTGTACAGTCATGCACGCAGCACCGCGAGAGCGGGAAGGCAGCAAGGTCCTGTGGAGCAGTTTGGAGTGCTCGCCACCCTGTCAAGGTGGAGGCCGCGGGTTCAAATCCCGTCAGGACCGCAGTTGATCGAAGGGCCCGCGCCGGCAACGGAGCGGGCCCTTCGGCCATCCCGCACCACGGGACAACGGAGAGGCCGCGCCCGCGGCGGGACGCCGCCGTCGGACACAGCAAATCCCGTCAGGACCGCAGTTGATCGAAGGGCCCGCGCCGGCAACGGAGCGGGCCCTTCGGCCGTCCCGCACCACGACGACGAAGCGGACTCCCCCACTGACTGGGTACCCCTGCCCCCACGTCCATTGAAGGCCCGGCCCCGGCCGGGCCTTCGCGCCATGCCTTGACGACGACACGTGCCAGGGGTACCCAGTCAGTGGGAGGTGCGCGCCCGATGACCACCACACCCCGCACCGGGGGCTCCCGGCACGAGACAGGAGCCCTGCTGCGCGCCCATCTCTCGGCCGCCGTCGGCTACGGGCACCTGACCCGCCACTGCGCGGTCTGCCACCGGCTCCTGAGGCTGGCCCTGGGCCCCGGCGTCGACGGGGACGGAGCGGGGCGCGCCGGCCGCGACGAGGGCCCCGCCGCGTGGTGAGGCGCCGCGGCGCCCCAACGGCGGTGCCCGCGACGGCAGTCGGCCCGGCGGCGGAGGAACCGACGGGTCGGTCCGCTTCTTTATCGCGGCAACACGGTGGGTGACAAGCACACCGCGTTGTGACGGGAGTCACCGAAAGAGTTACGAAGAAGGCGGAACTCACCCCCCGCTCACCACCGGTCAATTTAATATGTGCAATTGCACTGCCCCCTCAACCACCCGCGAAAGGCACCGGCCTGACCGGAATCTCCCCTTCCGGGACGGCCCCGCCGGCGGTACGCGAAGGAATGCCCGGGCGCCCGCACGTGCCGCGCGGGCACAAAAAAGACCGCGCTGGACCCGGCGGAGTCCAGCGCGGTCGACGACTTACACCCGTATCCCGGGCGTGGACTCCCGTTGGGGGCGGGCGTCCGTCGCGGCACTGCCTGGTGGAGCTCGGTGGAGCTGAGGGTGGGCGGTCACCGGGTTGGGGGCCCCGGAAAACGCCCGGTCACGCGGTTGTTCAGGACTCGCTGCGCTGCTGCGGGATACCCGCCAGCAGCGCCCGGACCTCCGCCTCGCGGTAACGGCGGTGTCCTCCGAGCGTGCGGATGGACGTGAGCTTGCCTGCCTTGGCCCACCGCGTGACCGTCTTCGGGTCCACGCGGAACATCGTGGCAACCTCAGCCGGGGTCAGCAGCGGCTCGGCATCAGGGGTGCGAGCGGTCATGAGCGGCCTCCTCGGGAGAACCGAGTTCAGGATCGGTTCTTTCCTCTAAATTCTGCACCTTGACCCACGTTGCCCGAAATGGCAGACGCGGGCCGAGTCGGTTATAGGACGAACGGCTTGTCCTCGGCACTACAACTACACCATCTGTCCAGCCACGTCGGCCAAACCGATGGAATTGCCCTCTCAGGTGTTCAACCTCGACGGAAGCCGATGGACCATGCCATAGCGGACAGTCACGCCGCCGTGACGATCAGTCACAGCGGGATCAGGGGTCACCAGACCCGCCAAGGAGTGCAATGCCGATCAATCCACCCTTACTCGGGACGGAAGGAGGACGGAAGGAGTCCTTCCCGGACTCCTTGTCCTATTTTGCCACGAGGATGGGCGATGGGCGCAAGAGCTGAGTTTAGTGCGCTAGATCACGATTGCGGCAATTGGCCGGATCAGGACCTAGGTCCTGATCACCCGAAAAACCCGCACCCGTCCGTCAGTTGACCGTCAGTTGGCGAACTGGCGGTCGCGGACCGCCCGCCAACGCTCCGTCAGCCGCTCGTACGCCGCGCTCGCCCGCGCCCCGTCCCCGGCGCCCAGCGCGGCCAGCCCCTCCGCGATGTCGGCGGCGGAGCGGTCGTCCGCCAGCTGTGCCTCCGGCACCATATGCACCAGACCGCCATAATCCAGCTCCACCAGGGACCGGGGATGGAACTCTTCCAGCCACCGTCCGACGTCCACCAGCCCGTCGATCAGCGGCCCCTCCTCGATGGCGTCCCGCAGCGTGCGCAGCCCCCTGGCCACCCGGCGCCGGGCCTCGACCATGGGGGTGCGGTACCGCAGCACCGGCACCTCGCCGGTCCGGCCGTAGTCGCGCTCGCCGTCGGAGAAGAGGACGAACCAGCGCAGCGGCACCTGCCAGGTCGCCGTGCGGATCCAGGGGCGGGCGTCGGGGTTGCCCTCCAGCCAGCGCGCGTAGTCCGCCTCCGCCTGGCGCCGCACCACCGGCGGCAGCACCGCGTCGAGGACGGGGGCGGGGAAGCGCTCGGAGAGCTCCTCCAGGGCCAGCCAGCCGCGCAGCCGGGTGCGCCAGGGGCAGACGCAGACGACGCCGTCCACGACGGCGACGAAGGCGTCACGGCTCTCGTGCACCGGCACGGGCACGGGCGGCGTCGGCAGCAAGTCGGCCAGCGAACGCCGCAGTTCGTCCTGGGCGGTCGGCAGGGCGTCGCGCCGCGCGTAACGCTCCCAGCGCCGCCGCTCCGCCCGGGGGAAGGCGCTCAGCGGCTCGTAGACCCTCAGGTACGCCGCGTACGGGACGGTCACCGACGTCGCCAGACCCACGCTCGCTCCCTCAAGCAGCAGGAACCCCCCGGGGGCCGCGCGGAGCGCGCCGGCCTCCCGTACCCGACCGAATCGTCCCACGGCACGGCAGCCCGGGAGAGTGATCCTCGGCACCGCACCGGTACGAGGGCCCCACAGGGCCTACTCTCGTGCCAACCGGGCCCTCCTCCACCCCCGGAGGGCGACCACCGCGAGACATATGGAGTCACCACCGTGACTGACGTACGTCCCACCACCGACGCCGAGAGCGTGCTGCACACCCTCTTCCGCTCGGACCTCGGCGGTCATGAGCAGGTCGTGCTCTGCCAGGACCGCGAGACCGGCCTCAAGGCCGTCATCGCCATTCACAGCACCGCCCTCGGCCCCGCCCTCGGCGGCACCCGCTTCCACCAGTACGCCTCCGACGAGGAGGCGGTGCTCGACGCGCTCAACCTCTCCCGCGGCATGTCGTACAAGAACGCCCTCGCCGGCCTCGACCACGGCGGCGGCAAAGCCGTGATCATCGGCGATCCCGAGTCGATAAAGACCGAGCAACTCCTGCTCGCCTACGGCCGGTTCCTGGCCTCCCTCGGCGGCCGCTATGTCACCGCGTGCGATGTCGGCACGTACGTGCGGGACATGGACGTCGTCGCCCGCGAGTGCCGCTGGACCACCGGCCGCTCGCCGGAGAACGGCGGCGCGGGCGACTCCTCCGTCCTCACCGCCTTCGGCGTCTTCCAGGGCATGCGCGCCGCGGCGAAGACCCAGTGGGGCGAGCCGACGCTGCGCGGACGGCGGGTCGGCGTCGCGGGCGTCGGCAAGGTCGGTCAC
This sequence comes from Streptomyces thioluteus, assembly GCF_039535865.1. Lineage (NCBI taxonomy): Bacteria > Bacillati > Actinomycetota > Actinomycetes > Kitasatosporales > Streptomycetaceae > Streptomyces > Streptomyces thioluteus. Next base: position 2,530 of record NZ_BAAAXZ010000098.1, on the reverse strand, counting down.
TACCTGGTCGAGCACCTGGTCGAGGACGGCGCCGAGGTCGTCGTCACGGACGTGCGCGCGGATGCGGTCGAGCGCATCACCGCCCGCCACCCGCGGGTCACGGCGGTGGCCGACACGGCCGCGCTGGTCCGCACCCCGCTGGACGTCTACGCCCCGTGCGCCCTCGGCGGCGCGCTGGACGACGCGACCGTGGCGGCCCTCACCGCGACCGTCGTCTGCGGCGCGGCCAACAACCAGCTCGCCCACCCGGGCGTCGAGAAGGACCTCGCCGACCGCGGCGTCCTCTACGCACCGGACTACGTGGTGAACGCCGGCGGCGTGATCCAGGTGGCGGACGAGCTGCGCGGCTTCGACTTCGACCGCGCCAAGGCCAAGGCGACCGGGATCTACGACACGACGCTGGCCATATTCGAGCGTGCGAAGGCGGACGGCATCCCGCCGGCCGCGGCCGCCGACCGGCTCGCCGAGCAGCGCATGGCGGAGGCCCGGGCGCCGCGCACCGCCGAGGTCCCGCGCCAGGCCCGCCCGTAACACCCGAGGTACGCCCGTGACTGAAGGGGATTCCCGGGGTGGAACGGGCCCGCTCTGGTGGTCGGGGTCCGCACAGCGGTCCCGACAGACCGCCCGCCGGGGGACGGCAAGGGAGAGATCCCTCACCACCCCTCGGCGGGTCGCCGCGCGGATCGGGTTAAAATCGCAGCTGACCAGCGAGGACGGGGCACCTCGCGGGTTGTGCTCCGTGGCACGTCATGCGGGCGACGTACCGTATGGCCGCGGAAGCAGGTACCGTGGAAGTCCTACAGACCGGATCCCTCTGCGGGGATCCGCTCTGACTCATGACAGTGAACGCGTGTCAAGACTCTGGGGCCGTCGAGCCCCGTAATCGAGGGGGTCGAGCCATGGGGCGCGGCCGGGCCAAGGCCAAGCAGACAAAGGTCGCCCGCCAGCTGAAGTACAACAGCGGTGGGACCGACCTCTCACGCCTGGCTGACGAGCTGGGCGCATCGCCGGCGATGAAGCAGCCGCCGGAGGTTGAGCCGCTCGAGGAAGAGCTGGACGACGACCCGTACGCCCAGTACGCGGCGCGTTACAACCAGGACGACGACGAGGACGAGCAGCAGCCGTCCGGTCAGTCCGCCTACCGTCGCCGCGCTTGACGCGATAGCTTTCTCCGACCCGGTCCGGGGCCTCGCCCCGGGCCGGGTTCTGTGCTGCCCGGACCACCCGGGGCCGAGGGCCCCGGACGGTCCGCCGGCGGCGCCGGTCAGCTCGCGTAGTCACCGTTCAGGACCACCGCGTCGGTGCGGCCCGCGCGCTCGGTGATCTCTCCCGCGACCCAGGCGTCGAGACCGCGGTCGGCGCAGGTGGCGAGCGCCACGTCCACGGATTCGCGCGGGACGACGGCGACCATGCCGACACCCATGTTGAGCGTCTTCTCCAGTTCCCGCCGCTCGACCCCGCCCGCCTCGCCGACCAGGGAGAACACCGCGCCCGGCGTCCAGGTCGAACGGTCGATCCCCGCGTGCAGGTGGTCCGGGACCACCCGGGCGAGGTTGTTGGCGAGCCCGCCGCCGGTGATGTGCGAGAAGGCGTGCACCTCGGTGGTGCGGGTGAGGGCCAGGCAGTCGAGCGAGTAGATGCGGGTCGGCTCCAGCAGCTCCTCGCCGAGGGTGCGGCCGAACTCCGGGACCTCGCGGTCCAGCTCCCAGCCGGCCCGGTCGAAGAGCACGTGGCGGACCAGCGAGTACCCGTTCGAGTGAAGTCCGGACGAGGCCATCGCGATGACGACGTCGCCCTTGCGGATGAGATCCGCGCCCAGCACCCGGTCGGCCTCGACGACGCCGGTGCCGGCGCCCGCCACGTCGAACTCGTCCGCGCCGAGCAGCCCGGGGTGCTCGGCGGTCTCGCCGCCGACCAGCGCGCAGCCCGCGAGGGTGCACCCCTCGGCGATGCCCTTGACGATCGCGGCGACCCGCTCCGGGTACACCTTGCCGACGCAGATGTAGTCCGTCATGAACAGCGGCTCGGCACCGCAGACCACCAGGTCGTCGACGACCATGCCGACCAGGTCGTGGCCGATGGTGTCGTAGACGCCCATGCGGCGCGCGATGTCCACCTTGGTGCCGACGCCGTCGGTGGCGGAGGCGAGCAGCGGGCGCTCGTACCGCTTGAGGGCGCTGGCGTCGAAGAGGCCGGCGAAGCCGCCGAGGCCGCCGACGACCTCGGGGCGGGTGGCCTTCTTCACCCATTGCTTCATCAGTTCGACGGCGCGGTCGCCCGCCTCGATGTCGACGCCCGCGCTTGCGTAGCTGGCACCAGTGGTCTCTGCAGAGGGCATGCTCTCGAGATCTTTCGTGTCGTTCTTACGGGCGGCGCAGGGCGTCCGCGGCGTCGGGGCCGCCTGCGAGCTCGGTCTCCAGCAGATGCTTGCCGAGCAGCTCGGGGTCGGGCAGCTCCATCGGGTACTCGCCGTCGAAGCAGGCGCGGCAGAGGTTCGGCTTGGCGATGGTGGTCGCCTCGATCATGCCGT